>JAEINM010000383.1 GCA_016342385.1 Spirochaetaceae bacterium
TCGGACATAGTTGAGCTTCTCTGACTGCAGAGAATAAAGAGATTGTCCTCTTCCAGTTTTACAATAGCCAGGTTATTCGAAGTCTGAACTAACCCTTCTATGGCAGCGGACATCCTTAAAACTCCATGGGGAATAGCCAACAGGAGATTCACGGCAGTAATAGCACTATCTATTGTCAACATTCGGCTATAAGTTTTTGAAGGTTGCCCTATTTTAACAACCAGACCGGTGTCGACAACAGAATTTTCCCATTTAAACACCTTTTCAACAGCTCCTACTGATGTCTCAAGTTTTTCCTTATCACCTTTTTTAACAGCGACAACAGCATCGGTAGTTCTTGCCAGAGAGTTATGGGCTGTACCGCCATAAAGATCGACAATACGGGCATCCACGTCCATTCTGATATCAGAAATCAGTCTGGACATAAGAACATTGGAGCTCTCTCTGTGTGCATTAATATCTACCCCGGAATGACCCCCTAAGAGGCCGGTAACAGTCAGCTGAATCAGTTCAAACTCAGAGGGGATCTCTTCAAATTCTAAGGGCAAATGTGTCTGAGTTTCATTTCCACCGGCACAACCGACTGTAAAGACTCCTTCATCTTCCGAATCGAGATTGAGTAGAATCTTCCCGTCCACAAATCCCGGCTGCAAAGCATTAGCCCCGTAAAGACCTGTCTCTTCAGCTGTTGTGATAAGGATTTCAAAAGCGGGATGAGCGACCTCTTCATCCAGGGCCATAGCCAGCGAAAGGGCTATGGCTATACCATTATCGGCTCCGAGACTGGTATCTTCGGCACTGAGCCAGTCACCATGGATAACATGTCGAATGGGGTCCGTTGAAAAGTCATGGTCCGATCCATCGACTTTTTCACAGACCATATCCATATGCCCCTGAAAAACCAGACTTTCAGACTTTTCATAGCCCTTAGTAGCAGGGATTTTTATATTGATATTAAGAGCTTCATCGGTGTTGTATTTAAAACCATTAACAGTGGCCCAGTCAACGAGCCATTTGTGTATTTTTTCTTCTTTACCCGACTGTCTGGGAACTCTATTGAGCTCCTGGAAAATATCGAGAACTCTCAGCACAGCTTCTGTCATTGATCTTCACTCCATATAATAGATTTTGAAATTATGTATATTTTAAATTATACTGCGCTTTTGTTCTGCGGTCGAGTGTGAGCTGTTTTTTCCCGAGAGAGGGGTTATATTACAAGACTGAGGTATTTTTTTGAAAAGAAAACAAATTTTAATTATCATCATTCCGATCCTGATTATTTCAGGGAGTCTGCTGATTTTTCAGCTGAAAGAGAGATTTCTCAACCCCATTGAAACGATCTCAGAAGAGAACAGACCTATTAAACCAGAAGAAACTCCTTTAGAAACAATGACAGAGAAATCCCCAATCGAACCTATTAAAGCGGCTTCTGTAACTGAGATACCGGAGTTGGAGAGAGGACCTAAAAAGCTGATTGACATCAGAATAAATGACGTGCTCTCTGTGGAGTATATTTACGGGAAAGAAAAACTTCTCATTGAAAAATCCGGAACTCAATGGTCTGTCAATAAGGGGCAGTTCGGGAGAATTGATTATGAAACACTACTCTCATCATTAAATGACACTTTGGAGATAAAATCGGTAGAAACTGTAAGCTTTTCGGCAGAAGTGGAAAATCAGTGGGGAATAGATGAATCATTGCGGAAAGTCCTTATAAAAACAGGCCATAACATACAAACCCTTCTACTGGGATCGCCCAATCAGGAGGGGACAGGATATTACCTGCAGTTAAAAGAAACGGGAGAAGTCTTTCTAGTCAAAAACTCTGCCGGTGATGCATTGAAACTGAATCTGGATAAGATCAGGAACCGTTCGCTGGTTCTTTTTGATGTTTCACAAGTGGAAACCATGTCTATTAAAAATGAGAGGGAGATCAGTATTGTCCCCTACAAAAGGTCGGATATGTTCACTGACGAAGCATTCGACTACATGCTTGAATCACCTTATAGAGCATATATTCCCGTGGATAAGGAGAAGTTTTCACAACTCCTCCATTCTATGAAATCCCCTCTTATGATTGTAGATTTTATTGATGAGGGAAACCCTGAGGAGTACGGTATAAATGACAGATCGCCGGGACTGAGGGTAAAAGAGAAAAATGGTTCTCTTTTTGAACTTCTTACAGGAGGGGAAGCCGGACAATCCCGGGTTTATGGAAAACTGAAAAATGAAAAACAGATATTTACTTTAAATAAAGAGAATCTTTCTTTTCTCGATATCCAGCCCTTTAATCTGGTTGATAGAGCTCCCCATAGAATAGCCGGGGATGTAATAGATACATTTATGATAACCACCGATGAACTGGCTGTTATTGGAGAGATTGAGAAACAGGGAGAACCCGACCGGTATACTGTGAATGGAATAGAGATAGAAGAAAAGGTTTTTATCAACCTTTTTGAAATTATCCAGAGCCTGTCTATGGAGGGAGAAGCCACCATTCCTGTCAATACTGACAAAGCGCAGATTATCCTGTCCTATAAATTATATGATGGAGGATCGCTGTGGACCCATCTGAACTTCTACCCCTACAATTCAAATTCTTTTGCTGTGGGCAGAAACGAAAATGATCCCCTGTTTATAATCAGCAGAAGCCAGGTAAAGTCGATGCTGGATAAAGTGACAGAAACTGTTGACGAGCTTATGGGATTTTAGTCGTCATATACTCATTGATTAGAGTAACAAATCCATCATTATCCATTATGTCCAGGAAGAGAGATGTCTGATTATGAACCATGATCTGCACAACCGGAGTGACAAAAAATCCCAGGAAACCTTTTGTAACCGGAAGAATCTGATTCTCCTCAGTATTTCCTCTGACAGAACTGATGGCACTTTTTTCATTAATCTTTTTTACCATTGAAATCTCACCGAGGTCAAAGGAGAGTTCTGTCTTTGTATAGTTTTCTTTATGATTGAACATGGTCATAACTCCGGCAGTTCTCTCAAAATCTTCAAAATACAGATTATCACCAATCACATAGAGGAGCCCCCCCCTGTTGAGGACTTTTTTTGTCGAGGCTCTTCCGATAAAACGGGCATAAGACAGAAACCGGATTTTCCCCCCGAATTTCTCTTCCCTCTCTGTTTTAAACTGTTCTGCGTCTTTCATATTGCCAGTGTACCGGAAATATAGTTTTTTGTAGATGATTTTTTTCTTTCTTTCTTCTAAAATCATACCTATGGACAACAAAAAGCTAAAAGATCAGGTTTCTCTTATAAGGGAAGTATTCACATATACTCACCGTTTCAGGAAATCAACCTTTGTCATAAAGATTGACAGCTCAATAATCGATGAACCGGAGTTCCCCGTATTGGCCAGAGATATCAGCCTTCTGAAGGGAAATGGTATCAGAATCATTCTCATTCCCGGAGCAAGGGATAGAATTAATGAGATTTTAAACCGCTATAATATTAATTGGATAAAAAAGAATGGCCTTCGGATTACTCCTCCCGAAGCCATCCCCTTTATAAAAATGGCGGCTTTCGATACGGCGAACAAGGTAATGACAGCTCTTTCCGCCTATGGAGAAAATGCGGTTATAGGGAACTGGGTAAAAGCCAGATCCATTGGGGTGAGAGAAGGCATCGACTACCAGCAGACAGGTATAATAGAGAAAGTAAACAGTAAAACCATAAGCAAACTGCTAGATGAAGACCTTATTCCCATTTTACCCTCCATCGGATGGAATTCTACAGGGTTGCCCTATAACGTCAGCTCCGATTATCTGGCAATGAATACGGCTCTGCAAATGGATGCCCGAAAGCTGTTTTACATAACGGGAAATGATATTCTGAGGACTCCTCCCTATAAAGTTGTTGAAGGAACCAATATTTCCAAAGCGGGCCGCATATCCAAGATGGACGTGAACGCGGCAAAAGAATTTCTAAAAGTCAATGATGTGAAAGAATACAGACGAACTCTGGAATGCGCCATCGAAGCTTGTGAAAAGGGGACAAACCGCGTCCATATCCTCGATGGAAGAATAGAAGGGGTTATTCTGAAAGAGATTTTCTCTTCCCTGGGAATCGG
>JAEINM010000384.1 GCA_016342385.1 Spirochaetaceae bacterium
CTCTGATTTATATCTATTTATTTTTATAAACAATAAAATTACTTCTCACACAGCCTGTTCGGGGGAGACCGAGAGGGGGCTTGGATTGTAGGCATCTCGACTTATTCCACTGATAATTTGGTTCGTTTTTCAGAATTTTCATTATTGATATAAAAAATATATTTGTGGGTAATAGTATGCCTTTCAGGCGGCCGGGGGGCTAAAAGGCTTTCCGATTGAATAAATGCTTTTCTTCCTGTATTGTGTTCTCCATGAAGAATTTCCATACACATACAGCGCGCTGTCATCATGCTACCGGCAATATTTCGGATTATTCCAAAGCGGCCATTGAGAAAAAAATGACTCATCTGGGTTTTTCCGATCACACACCTCTACCCGATAACAGATGGCCGGAAGTCAGAATGCCCTTATGTGAATTATCTGAATATGTCAGTGAAATTGAAGAAGCTCAGGAGAAATATAATGAAATCCGGATTGTAAAGGGAGCGGAATGCGAATACGCTCCGGAATACCTCAATTTCTATAAAGAGGAGCTTCTGGGAGAATACCAGTTTGAATATCTGGTCGGGGGAGCCCATTATTTTCCTTTTAGGGGAGAATGGGTGAATTGTTATGGCGCCGATAACAGTAAGAGGCATCTGATTGCCTATTCCGACTACCTTATAACATCCATAGACTGTGACCTTTTTGCCTTTATAGCCCACCCCGATCTGTTTTCCCGCTTTTATCACAAGTGGGACAACGAAGCCATTGCCTGCTCCAGGGCGATTCTCGATGCCGCTTCTGATAAGGGGAGAATCCTTGAGATTAATGGCTATGGTTACAGAAAGGGACTTGTCACTACAGAAGAGGGACTCAGAAGACCCTATCCCTCCGATTCATTCTGGGCATTGGCTTCTGAATACAATGTCTCTGTTATTATCAATTCCGATGCTCATAAACCGGAAGATGTCGATGACTTCGGAGAGGGCTTCGCTCTGGCTGAAAGTCTGGGATTAGAGATAAAAGAATTGAATATAGGAAAAAAATAAAGACATACATTATAATAGGTCTTATGAAAATGAAAATTCAGGCGGATAATCTTGTCTTTAAATATGGAGATCTCCTGGCCGTTGATGATGTTTCTTTTACAGTGAAGCCGGGAGAAGTTCTCGGCTTTCTCGGGCCGAACGGTGCAGGGAAATCGACAACCATTAAAATGCTCACAGGCCAGATTAAGCCCTATTCGGGACATCTCCAGGTTCTCGGCAGTGAGCCCTATAGGATAAAACAGCATATTGGTGTCTGTTTTGAAAGAACAAACCTCTATGAGCACATGACAGCCAGAGAAAATTTGAATTTCTTTGCCAAACTGTTTTCTATTAAAAAATTCAGAGCTGAACATCTGCTGACCCGGGTCGGACTCGGCGACAGGATGGATGATAAAGTCAGTAAATTCTCCAAGGGTCTGAAACAGAGACTGATGATAGCCAGAGCTCTGGTGAACAGTCCCTCTGTTCTGTTTCTCGATGAGCCGACAGACGGACTGGATCCCCTCTCTTCAGAAGCTGTGAGAAAAATAATTCTGGAAGAGAAGGAGAGAGGTGCCTCCATCTTTCTGACCACTCATAATATGTTTGAAGCGGAAACTCTGTCAGATAATGTGGTGTTTATAAATGATGGTAAAATTCTTCTCTACGATACGCCTCTGAATTTGAAGCTGCAGTACGGCAGTAAAATGATGCTGGTTGATGTGGAAAAGAAAAACGGCGAAACAGAACAGCTTGAAATCCCACTGGATAATCCTGATACGGGTTTACAACTGAAAGAGATTTTTGACAGTTCCAATGTTCTTCGAATTCACAGTAGAGAAGCCTCTCTCAATGATATATTTATTAAAGTAAGTGGTCGGGGACTGGAGTAATGGGTTTGAGAACCATAGGTGTACTGCTGGGTCGTGAGTACAGAGATTTCTATAAGAATAGAACTCTACTCATAATCACCGCACTGGGGCTCATTCTATTTCTGTCGCTGTATTTTATTATTCCCGGAAACAGTTCAGAGGAAACCTTACTGGCCGTATATATGGAGTCAGATACCCCTGTCCTATCAGAATTTCTCAAGGATAAAGACATTCATTACCAATCCTATAGAGACAGGGAACTCTTTATGAATGACATGGAGGATAGTGCATACCCGGCAGGTCTGATTATCACGGATGCTCTCTGGGAGGACTTGAAGGCGGGCAGGCTGGTTGAGATCCCCTTTGTGATTGCCCCCGATACGGCTGAAGAATATGTTGAGGTCCTTCAGGCCTATCTGGAAATATTTCTCAATGAACTTGTACTGCAGATAAATGATAATGTTATTCCTTTAAGCGTTCATGATATTACTATAGGTAAAGATTCTCTGACTGAAGAGATCCCCTTAAGAAGACTGTTTATTCCGCTTATCATCATAATGATTTTTGTCACTGAGTTACTGGGAATCGGGAACAGTCTGATGGAGGAAGTGGGAAGTCGCACCATAACGGCTTTACTGGCGGCCCCTGTCAAAGTCAGTGAGTTTCTCATCTCAAAATCAGTTTTTGCTATCTCTCTGCTCTTCCTGGAGTCTATTATCGTCATTACCGTCACAGGATCATTAAACAACTCTATCGGCTACATTGCGGTTCTTCTGATCAGCAGCGCTTTTCTGGTGTCAGGACTGTCTTTTCTTCTGGCCAGTATTTCCAAAGATCTTATGAGTCTGGTCTCCTGGGGACTTCTCATGATGATTATACTCATTGTTCCTGTTTCCGGTGTCTTATTTCCCGGTCTCAATTCCCGGTGGATGAGTTTCATCCCCACCTATTCTCTGGCCGATGGATTAAATAAACTCATTAACTCACAGATTTCCTTCAGTGATCTCACGGTAAAGATTCTAGCAATGACGTCCTATTCAGTCCTGTTCTTCAGTCTGGGGCTCTTTGCCCTGAGGAGGAGAATCCGTTGTCTGTAAGAAGAATCATCGTATTATTTCATCATGAAATAAAGAGCAGCTTAAAGAGTTTTTTCTTTTTTCAGGCTGTTCTCACGCCGCTGTTGTTTTCTCTGGTTCTCTCTCTTGTGTTCGGACGCTTTTTTCTCGGAACTCCGGAACTGGGCTTTCTGAAATCTGAATTAACAGACATGGTTGGATTCATGGATGATTCGATTAATATCAGTTTTTATGAAAGTGAATCGGAACTGCTTGCCATGGTGGAAAAGAATGTCCTCGATATGGCGATTGTACTGCCCGAATCTTTCGACAGGCTGATCCGCTCAGACGAAAAGAGTGAAATGACAATCTATTTTAACGGAAACACCCCTTTGTTAAAACGGACAGAACTGACCAATGCCTTTTCCCGTGCCATAAAAGAGATGTCGGGGCGGACCTTTCCCGTAAAATTGAAACCTCTCTATTCCAATGATATTAAAGCGAAACCCTGGTTTGACAGGATGATGCCCCTTCTGGTTATCCTGGCTATTATGATGAGCGGTATGCTGCTGCCTTCAACCAGTCTCGTGAGTGAAAAGCAGAATGGTACATTACAGGCTCTTTTGGTCTCTCCTGTCTCCTACAGGGAACTGCAGTTTACGAAAACATATTACGCCTGTATTCTCTCCATGATAATGGGAATCGCTATTCTGCTGATAAACAGGGCCTTACCGGAACAATGGGGACCTTTCCTTCTTGTTCTGTTCCTGGGAAGTCTCTGTGCCTCCACCCTGGGCAGCCTTTTTGGATATGCGGGCAACAGTATTCTGTCAGTTATCAATCTCATTAAAAGTCTGATGATGGTCTTCTATGCTCCGGCCATATTGAATTTTTTTACAGTGGTTCCCCAGTGGGTCCAGAAAGTGTTTCCCACCTATTATATCTATGGACCGTTAATAAAAATTTCCCATAAGCGCTTCTCTTTTGCAGAAGATGGATGGGAAATCCTAGTTTTACTTGTCATTGTTTTTCTGCTCCAGCTATGGCTTTTTAAACTGGTTAATCGGGAAACCAGAAAAATAATCTAAACATTCTGTTAAGATTATTTTAACAGTCAGTTTATGGGAATCT
>JAEINM010000385.1 GCA_016342385.1 Spirochaetaceae bacterium
GACCGGTTAATCTCATGTTGATGACTTTCCCAAAGGCAATAACAGACATTCCCCTAGTTGTTTCAAATTCAATTTTCAATAGTTCTCCTCTTCTCAATGGTGCATTTGTATCTATACTGCATCCACCGGCAGATACATCAATTATTGTGCCGAGATGCCCCTGGTTTTTCAGAATAACCGCTTCTTTAGAAACTTTCCTCCCATAACCTGATTCAATTATTTTTATGGGGAAGAAATAAGAGGGACGATTGAGTATTTTTCTTCTAAATCGTCTCTGATGGGCATGACTGATCTTTTGAGAATGACTCAATAGGATAGAAGAAAAACCTTTTATAGAGTTATATCCAAGAGTTTTACTTATAAATGAAAACTCAGCTCCTCCGGTTCCCCAGAGATAAATTTTCATTCTTGTGCCTTTTTTCCATCGGATTTCATCACCGTGTTTATCTGTTGGGATCTGAGCACAGAAGAATTCTTTTAAATTGGCTGTTATGACAGAATTATATCTAAAACCAGTTTCCAGTTCAAATGTAATTTTATCATTTAATCTGAAATCTCTGGTACTTGTGATTCTTCCATACTTTCCGGCTACTCTTTCAATCCTCTGTTTGATTCTATATATCTGAAGTTTCCGGTTTTCTCTCTGCAGGTTCGTTCCCTGAAGATGATCGGCATCTCTGACAGCCTTTCCCAATGTATTGTTCAGTGTAGAAGTATTGCTCAATAGAGCAAAAGGTCTGGTCACATGGTAGGTTTTAATAAAGTCTTCCAGTAGGAGTGTCTGTTTTTTGGTGAGTCCCAGATTCTGAGCATCCTTTCTAAAAGCTCTCTTATTATATTTTCTCTTTATTCCGGAATTGGCTTTTTTTTGTGAAATGGAATTCCCTACAATCATTATGACAAATAAACCCAGAATTATCCCTACGAATATCATACTGGATTTTGGGTCACTAGATTGTTTGAATAATTGTCCAGAGTATCTCGAGGTTGACTGTAGTAAAGAAAAAAACAACTATTCATCCTCCATATTAATTATAGATTGTATGACTTCAGGAAGCATATCCAATTTTGGAGTTAATTCATATTCAAGAAGATCTCCGATGAGAACAGAATCATTTACGTCAAAGGCTCCGGCAAGTTCGGTCAAAATGGCATTTAGCTCTGTAGAAAATACATTATAACTCTTTTCATTAATATATATATTATCGGTATTATAGAAAGAAATTAAACGGGTTATTTTCTGCAGAAGTTCTGTCAACTGAATAATCAGATTCATTGCTTCTTTATCTTTGCCAACTTGTAGAAGAAGGGATACTTCATTTATTTGCGGAATAAGAGATCCCAATATCTCAATTGATGCCGATAGTTCAGATTGAGGATTTTCGATCTCTTTTGCTGCTGTATTGATTAATCTGGCAATGTCCCCAATTTCCTTTACAAAAACATCCCTGTAATCTTCATTGAATGTTTCATCTAATAATCCGCTGTTGTTTATTATTTTATTCATATAATCTCTTATCAGCATTCCCTGATTCCCTTTTATCAATAGGGGAAGATTGTTGATTATTGAGGGATATTCATGCATAAGATCACTAAGAGTCTCTTCTGATCCTTCCAAAACTGATCTCAATAAGAGGTTAATGTACTCGGCTACAGTTAGAAGTCCAGTGAGCAGATATTCCTTTTCGCTCAGGGCGGTTATCTCAATTTTGTCAATTATTCCTACAGGTTTATCCATCCAGAGTTCTTTTTTTTCAGGATCTGTTTCATTACCATCAATCGTAAAGGAGTAGATATAATGATTGGTATCTTTTAAAAAGGAGTGTATTGACTGATAAATATCATAAGCACTTTTTTCATTTTCCATGGTGAAATCCACTTTCTGGTCGTTTATTAAAATTGTCACTTATCTGCTCCTGACCTCTACTTATTATTACTGTTTTGATTATTAAAATTATCTATACTATTGCTCGATGCTTCCAATTGATTTAACAACGCTTCCATATTACCATATTTTCTTCTCAGATTCTGCTCATAAGTAACCAATCTGTCTTTGTAATCAGAAATATCATCATTTTTATTTTCTATGTCATAATCCATTCTGCTGATTTTTGTCGAATAGAATCCTCCGGTCTGGGTGTAGGCCGTCAACTGATCGTCCAGTTTTTTCCCAATGCCCGTATCAATGACAAGATCTCCATCAGTATCCATACCAAATAAATCTTTTATTGCTCTCTGATTTTTCTGTAAGGCCAGGTCGAGAGTTTCTTCATTGACTTCCAGATAGCCTCTTAAGCGGGAAGTATCAGCTGCCCCTCCACCAGTGCTTGTTTCATTCGTTGATATTCCCAACTGTTTCAGCAAAGACAGTTCATTTCCTGCAGATGTCTCATAGGGAGAAGAAATAATAGTCTGCAGAGTGTTTTTCAATCGTACAAGAGAGTATTCTCCTCGGAATAGCCCCAGCTGTTCAATAGCCGCAGCTCTTTCTTCATCAGTATAATACTCAATCTCATCAACTAGAGCCGTATTGGTGCTGTCTGAATTTGTCAGAATGGCTAAACGAGCCAGCATCTGATTATATTTAATGACAAAACTGAACAACTGTTCCTTGGCATATTCTATATCAGGTTCAATTTTTAGAGTGACTTTTTCGGGACTCGGTGCCTGGACCTCCAATGTAATTCCGGGAATAAGATCATCGATTGTATTGGTCTCCCTTACGACTTCTATTCCATTCATTAGTAAAATAGCATCAGAAGCGCTGTCTAAAGGATTGACTGCTTCAAATTCTCCCCGTAGAGAGGGGTTTGTTATTTTTGCAGAATGAACAACGATTTCTCTATAATTATTATTATTCCTGATATTTAGTGCATTGAATACTGATGAGCTATCTCCCATGGGTATACTTACTTTCTGTAAAGACTGATGATCCTCTATTGCAGGCAAATTGATTATTCCCGTATCTGTCGAGGCAAAAAATACATTCATATCATCTATTCTGGCAGGAGGAACAGGTTCTTCCCATTGAGGTTTATCAAAAGCATAACCGCTGCTTTTAATATTTATACCCTCAAAAGATATCCCTGATATATCCGGTATATCAGGACCGGGGGGAGGGGCTTTTTTAAAATCTTCTTCGGAAATACTATTTACATAATACTCTATTTCCAGAATCGCGCCATTTGATATTTCCATAGGCGTAGTGAGAGGCAGAGATAGACTTGCACCGGTTTTCACTATTATATTATTGTCGAGGAATTCGTATGCATTGCTATTTTCAGTTTCCCAGGTTTTTACAGCATTTTGAGTGATTGGAATCTCTCCGCTATCCCCTCGTGCATTTCGAATAAGACCTGTATCAAGTCCGAATTGTATGGCATCATCTGTAAAAAAAAGAGAATTTGAACGTCCTGTTTTTACAGATTCAATCAGTAAAACCTGTGAATCAGCTCTATTCCGGATGACTGATGCTCTTAGCAGGCTTTCATCCTTTTCATTCAAACGGCGGACAAAGTCTTCCAGTTTACCTCCACGATAACGCAGGGATACCTCTTCATCTCCAACTTGAAATCTATAGTAGCCCGAAGGTACTCTATAATCGGTGGATAGCGATTGAGAAATAAAACGGTCACCAGAGGCTTTCTGTTTTACTATGAGATCAAATTCTTCTACAGCTGCATTTCGGTTCGCCTGAGCGGTAATTATTTCCGGTTTTGACGATTCTGCTTTGTGTTCACTGAACGGATCCTGAAAACCGAATAAACTTTTTGCAGCGCTCTGCAACTCGCCAGTTGTTCTCCCCAGACTTTGCCAGACTTTTTTATCTTCTTTAATCTGGTCGAGTTCAGTCTCCATCTTTTCGAGAGGAATCCTCTCTACTTCCATTAACTTATCGACCATTAGCGTCGTATCGCTATTGACTCCGGGGATTTTAATGTCTGACATGAAATCCCTCCGGTTTTAGTTAAATTTCCTGGTCAAATAATATGCCAAGAGCCTCCTGCAGGTTATCATGTAACTTCTGTAATTCTTCAGAAGGTATTTGTTTTATTACTTTATCGGT
>JAEINM010000386.1 GCA_016342385.1 Spirochaetaceae bacterium
ACATAGAGGGAAATAAAGATATATTCATTTCTTTAATAAGCCCGTCCTGTATAGAACAATTTGCTATTACATTCCTTTTATAATTATTCTTGAAGTCGAATTGAATAAGTTCGGATATAGGCATTCCCAAAAGATTTTTTCTCGATTGCCCGCAGAACATCTCCATAGAGGCTCGATTGCAATAAGTGATTTTAACATCTGTTACGATCAAGGTGCTGACATTGGAGTTATCAGCCAGAACTTCCCACAATATTTCTTTCTTTTCAATTTCTCTGGCAATTGATTTTATTCTACTGATATCCTCAAAAGTAATGACCACTCCATCAATAACATTTTTCTGTGTTCTATAAGGTTTAATGCGCATTTTAATTATATTGCCATTTAAAGCTTCAACTTCCAATTCTTCCTGCCCCAGGTCATGAAGGATTCTCCTGGCACTCTCTGCGAGAAAAACATCTTTCAAAGTAGAGGCAAAATGTTCAATAGGACGGCCGATATCCAGTGTTGTCAGATGGATAAAATCTCTGACATTGGGAGTGAATCTCCTGACATTGAGATCTATATCGAGAAATATTGTGGCAAGGCACGTTGTATCAAGCAGGTTTTTAATATCATCATTTACCGCTACCAATTCACTGATACGGGACTGTAACTCTTTATTAACCGTTGTTGATTCTTCATTGAGAGACTGCAGTTCTTCTTTAGAAGTTTCGAGTTCCTCGTTTGAGCTCTGAAGTTCCTCATTGGTTGACTGAAGCTCCTCTATAGTAGACTTCAACTCCTCATTAGATGTTTCAAGCTCTTCAATTGTTGTCTGTAGATTATCTTTTGTATAGGCAAGTTCATCTTCAAGCCTCTTCACATCTTCATCTACCAGAGTATAACGTGCTGCTCTGGTATCCATTTTTTTCTCCTTTTTCTGATTGATAACTTCTTCGATTATTACCAGAATCATACCGGAACTTCCGGGATTAAAATCTTTGAGCGGTCTGACAATAAGATTTAAGACTTTCTTATCATTAAATCCTTTGAAAATTAATCCATCGACACGAACTTCTTTTAATCCATTTTCCAGCTTATACAATGAACTCGATAGCGCTTTTTTAAAAAAGGTCTGGCCATATCAAGGATATTAATACTGACCTCTCCTTCGGGAGGTTCAAGAAATTGCCCCGTTCGACCATGGATATAAATAATGTTAAAAAATTGATTAATGACGATACAGGTAGACAAATCACTTTGAATCAACAGGGTTTTTAATAAACGGATCAAATTGACATCTTTTGGTGGTTCCACCATATCTGCCTCCTTTCGATGAGTATATCCCTCCCGAATTCCCTGATAGGGATAAGAGAATAAAGGTGTTTTTAAAATCTTTGATGGAGATTTTCTGAATATCTTCCATTTTTTCTCCAGAATGGAAAATAATTCCTGATTTTGCCCGATCGTTTCAGAAGAGCCGAGAAAAAGAAGACCTCCGGGATTTAAGCTATAATTAAATGTCGGGAACAGTTTTTTCTGAAGAACAGAATCAAAATAAATAAGAAGATTTCGGCAGGAAATCAAATCCAGTTTTATGAAAGGTGGATTTTTAATCAGATTATGAGGTGCAAAGACGACCATCTCCCTGATTTTCGGTTTAACCTTGAAATAACCGTCCTCTCTGTAAAAGTATTTATTCAGTCTTTCCTCTGATATATCTACAGAAATTGATTTGGGATATTTACCAGTTCGAGCAAAAATTATTGCCCTCTCATCGATATCGGTACCGAAGATCTGTACATTGACATGAGAATTACTAAGCTCTATACACTCATGAATAATAATGGCCAGACTGTAGACTTCCTCACCACTGCTGCAGCCGGGACCCAGACTCTGAAAGGGGAATTTTCAGCTTTATCAGCTAATAAATCCGGAATATATTTGTTTTTTAAAAGTTCAAAAGCTTGAGGATCTCTAAAAAAATTGGTTACACCAATTAGTAGTTCCCGGAACAATGTGAATATTTCATGGATAGAGTTGCGCAAATAACTTACATAATCGTCAATATCATGCATATTGTGAACATTCATTCTTCTTTCTATCCGTGGGTGGGATTATAAAAACACAGTCAGGTTTTAATACCATATTATCGTAAACCTGAAACACTTTCATTTTTGTTTTTTTCTGTATGATTTCCGGAAGAGCACTTTCATGGACGGGATCTAAATGTGCTATAAATACAAAAGAGATACCTGTCTTTTCGGGAACAGCTTCAATAAAACATTCAAAAGCAGCCAAACCTCCTGCTGAAGCTCCGATGCCTACGACGGGAAACAGGGGGATTGCATCAGGTTCGTTTTGTCTAGGTCTGGCCATTTTCATTCTTGCTATGCAAATTCATAATAGGGTTAATTATGTGATATAAAAAACCTGATAGCAATACTAAACGAATTCTATTATATAGCATATTTGATATAAGGCAGGTTTTTCATCTTCCCGTATAATCTGTCCATCTGTTTCTGATCAGTTACTATTATGCCAATATTATAACTGACATATTTAGCTTCCTTACTCAGTTTATATGACCAGTCGGTTCCTTTTATATTTTCCGATAGAAGCATGGCTTCTATATTCTTTTTGTTCTCTTTATCTGTAAGAATATTCTCGACAATTATTTTAACAGTAAAACTCTGCGGATATTGGAGAGCTTTTTCCTTCATATTCCTTCTCCTGTTGATTTAAAGAGTATACTATAGCATAAGTGTATTTTTTTTGTAACTCTGGAGCGTTAAAAGACTTTTCTTAAATGGAATCATTATGTATGATTCTGACACAACCTATAGGAGGGTTTTCTTTGAAAAAAATTACTATGGCGCTTCTGGCCTCTCTGATATTTCTATCCTGTACAATGAAACAGGAGATTTTTCTGGAGACAGATGGTTCAGGAACGGCCAGTGTACAAATAGATTTGAAAAATTTCGTTCTTCCCACAATCGAAGATCTTGCTGAAGTTTCACCTGATGTCGATCCCGATGAGATGCTGGATCCTGATAAAATTAAGGAATCTCTGCTGGAAAATCCTGAAATTTCCAATGTTACTGCATCGCGGCCATTAAAAAACAGGCTGAGAATGGACTTTGCTTTCGATAGTATAGAAGACCTTTTTGAGCAGGCAGAAGAAGATATACAGTCGTCAGGGCTAATAGAAATTGAAAAAATCGGAAGGGAGACCAAACTGACTCTGGCAATTAATAGAGAAACATATAAAGGTTTCAATCATTTAATTCCCAACATTGATGATCCGACCATGGCAGCCCTAGCTCCCGATCCCGATATGGATATATCAGAAAGGGATTATCTCGATATGATTGAGTTTTTCTTCGGAGATGATGGTCCGGCCGGTGTACTCGATTCCAAACTTGACCTTGTAATCAACGTTAATGGAACCATTACCAATCAGACAGGGGGAAGGAAACTGACAGACAGCAAAGTAGAATTTACGGTTCCGCTAATCAGAATACTCCTTCTTGATACAAATCTGGAATACTCAATTACATATAGATAAAACAACAAGAGGAGCAGAAAGATGGAAAGAACTTTTATTATGCTGAAACCCGGTGTATTACAGAGACGAATTGCCGGAGAGATCATTAGCCGGATTGAAAAAAAAGGGCTGCAGATTACAGCCATGAAAATGACAAAACTCGACAGGTCTGTTGTGAAGGAACATTATGCAGAGCATCTGGAGCAGAAATGGTATTCTGATGTTGAAGATTTTGTAGTTTCCGGAGCAGTTATCCCCATGGTCGTTGAAGGGCCAAAAGCTATAATGCTGATGAGAAAACTCTGTGGCGGTACTTTTGTTGAAAAAGCTGAACCGGGGACTATACGGGGCGATTTCGCTCTTGGCAGCATAAATCCCAACAATGTCATCCATGCATCGGATTCGCCGGAAAGCGCAGAAAGAGAGATCAGTATCTTTTTTGATGAAAATGAAATTCATAAATGGGAAGATCCCTATAAAGGCTGGGCATAATGAACAAAACTGTTGGTGTTTTAGGCGCCGGAGCTTTT
>JAEINM010000387.1 GCA_016342385.1 Spirochaetaceae bacterium
TATCCAGAATGATAATTCCATCATAGGCATACTCAATTATTGCCTTGAATTTTAATTCATTTCCCTTTAAGGCATCTTTATAGATTCTGTTTGTTTCAATTTCATTATTCAATTTTGATTTCTGATAATCTAATTTTCTTTTTAATGAAGATAATCTCAGAAAGCTTCTTTCCAGATTATAAACTATGATAGATATGATCAGTCCTGTAATAAGGCTGCTTATAAGGGCAAAAGAGATAATAGATTCTTTAAATTCAAGTGACTCAGGGTTTTCAATTATTGTGAAAAAAAAGTCTTTATTCTGAAAAAAGACATTCATTAAAAAGAGGAAAAAAATCACTGCTGTCCTTTTCCCGCGAAACAGAAGGGATGAAGTGAGAACTGAGAAAAACATCCACAAATAGATAGAGTGATGATTGATATTGAGATAGGTAAAAAAAGAGAAAAGGAATAATATGAACAAAAGATATGACCGGTTCAATCTGTTCATATTTAAGAAATAAATAGATAAAATTATAAGCAGAAACTGAGTGGTGTATAAAAAAAGTAAAAACTGGTAGTTATGATTCTGAAGAATATCTATCTGGACAACAATCGAACTCACTAATGTAAAAAACAGAAAAACAGGTTCCAGAATAAAGGAAACTCTGTATCGTATTGATTTTATCCCATGAAAAGAGTTACTTTCACCACCAAGAAAAAACCTATTGATGTAATAGGATAAATTTTTTTCCATTAATTTAATTCTATATAGTAATTTTATTTTTTCAATAGATATATTTATTGTAGGAGAATTCAGGAGCGTTCTATAATGCTGGCAGAGCAGAAAGTTATAAAACTAATCAGAGAGTCCATGACTGGCCCTTCTCATAATTACAAGAATATTATGAACATTCTTTCCAATAATAATCTGTTAATTCTTACAGAAGACGGGACCTATACAATCCGTTCTGAAGCCGAATCGGAGTATATGCACTCAAGAATAGGTGCCATGAAAGAAGCTTTTGAGAAGTTTGCCACTCCTTCAGATATAGGGAATATCAAAAAGCCCCGTATACTCGACCTCTGCAGTGGTCTGGGATACAATTCTCTGGCTGCTCTTGTACAGAATAGAGATTCTTATTTAGACTTGTTGGAAATAAGTTCTGAAATGATATTTCTCAGTCAGTTCATAAGCAGCCCATTCAAAGAGAAAAAAATTCTAGATGAAGCAGTGAACCGCTTTTTTCATAAAAAAACTATGGAAAAAGTCAGAATATTCTCAGAAGATGCCCGTGTATATTTACAAGGGGAAAATATACCCCAATACGATATTATTTTTCACGATGGATTCTCTCCTGCAAATGACCCTCTATTATATACAGTCGAATTTTTAGGCTTATTATATAAACATATGAGTAGTTCTGCTGTTTTACTCTCATATTCCTCTTCTATCCCCTTTCGCAGTGCTCTTATAGAAGCAGGATTTCATATCGGTGAAGGCCCGTCTATCGGTAGAAAAAGAGGAATTACCATTGCCGCAATTAATAAAAATGATCGAAGAATACTCTCCAGATTATCCTATGATGATGAAAAACTGATTGCTCTTTCCACAATAGGAGTCCCTTTTCATGACAGAACACTGAAAGGTTCCTTAGAAGAGATACAAAATAACCGGATGAAAAAACGCCAATATGAAAAGAGTCGTAGGGATTACCTATCAACAAAGAAAATAAAAAAAGATTTAATAGATAATCAATACAGAAAGATTTATTCAGACAGTACACATTCCAGAGATTCTATTCTGGCTATGAGAAAATATAAAAGCATGGCAAAGCTGATTTGATTGCCATGTTGGTGATTATCTTTTACTATTTATAATATGAAAACATTTGCCACCCTTATATTTTTATTTATCACTGTAAATCTATACTCTCAAAATGAACCTGCATGGATCAATAATTATCCATCTGATGATCTGTATTATACAGGGATCGGTTCCTCTAACAGCGGTAATAAAGCTCGGGATTACGAGAGAGCTCTTAGTCAGGCAAGATTAAATCTTGCATCGGAAATTTCAACCAGTATTAGCGCAGAAACAGAGATCATTACAACTGATAATAACTCGGGTATGGTGTCAGAATCCTTTACAGAAAAACTCAATCAGTCAGTTGAGCAGAATCTGAAAGAACTGGAAATAGTAGATACCTATTATTCGGGAAATCAGGGATACTGGATATACATAAGACTGAATAAAAACAGATGGCAGGAAATTCAAAGAGAAGAGATGTCTATTTTACTGAGTCGGATTCAACTGATCTTAGATGATGACTATTTCAGTAACAGAGCATCAACAGCGGACAAATTATTTAAACTGGCATCGGCTTCAGTCCTGCTTGACCTCTCACCCTATAGAGGGATTCTTACGGGAGAACTCGGTTCCCTTTATGAAGGGAACATATTTGATTTCCTCCAATCGGAAATATTTAAAAACAGTTCCGGAGTTTCCATAGAAATAGAGAATAGCCATTTCTCCCTGATTTCCGGTAATTCAGTAGAGATGAGAATAGACTGTAAATCCTCTGATTATTACACGGGAAAACTTCCCATTATCATATTAAAAGAGGAGGAGATTATCTTTGAATCCTATTCAGATGTTAATGGGATTCTAACAATAGAGATCAACAGTTCTCTTTTGGATAAGGGTTCCAATAATCTTCTCATAAAAATTGATCCCGGCAAAATAGGATTTTCTCAAGACAGTAGTGTCCTTAAAAGTTTTATTCCCGGAATAAAGGAAATTTCTATTTCCCTCCAGTCGCCATCCTTATTTCTCTCTATCAATAGCAATAGGGAAAACCTCGATTTCATCATGGAACCGGTCTCTTCTCTTTTCACAAAGGGAAACGAGGATTTCCAGTTAACAGATGATCGGAATTCAAGTTCATACAAATTAATTTTCTCTACAATTTTTACTGATTACCCTCGTGTTCTGGAAAATGCACCTCTTATGGCAGGACTGAACTGTAGTATTTCCCTTAAAAGGGATGACCGCATATTATATGAATTCCAATACCCGACCCTAAAAGATGGCGGATTAACCTATGAACAGGCTTATCGCCGTGTTTTAGAGAAATTGATTAGAGCCCTTGAACAGGATAGGAGCTACATACAGGATATCGAATCAGCAATGACTAAATAATCCGAAATTCGTAATATTCTAATTTTTCTATCCGCTTTTCATTTCCAATAGTATAATTTCTCTTGACATCATGAACAAACAGATTAACAATAGCCTTGAGAGAAATTGGGAGGCATTTTGAAAAAGTCTGATATTCCAGCCATTTTTTCGGGTTTACTGCTGATAGGCTTTTTCATCTATGAACCAACCCGGAATCTCTATGTAAAAGGATACAGTAGTTTTCCTGTAACAGTGTCTTTTATAAAATTTGCCATTCTGGCAACTTTTGGAGAAATGCTGGTTCTTCGAATTAAAAATGGAGTGTATTTCCGTAAGGAATTCGGAGTTTTTCCCAAAATGATAATTTGGGGTCTCTTGGGAATTTTTATATATGTGGCTTTTGGAATTTTTTCCACCGGAGTTTCCACACTTTTCTCTGTTCAGCATAGACCAGTATTAAATGCTTTTTTAATCTCCCTGTTTATGAATATCATTTTCGCTCCTGTAATGATGGTGATCCACCATTTGACAGATATGCACATACAGAACCAATCGGGAAGATTCATAATCAAGACATTCTCTCCTCTTTATTTATTAAAGAATGCTGACTGGGATAAAATGTGGTCATTTATAATTAAAAAAACTATCCCTTTTTTCTGGATTCCCGCCCATACAGTAACATTTCTTTTACCCTCCCAGTTCAGAACTGTTTTTGCCGCTATGCTCTCAGTTGTTTTAGGATTATTACTGGCATTATCTAAGGGTGATAAAAAATAAAAAAAAACTGTGGTTACAGGCTGTTAAGATACTCGATTATATTGTGGTTGGAGTTATCTTCTGCTATTTCAAATACAGACTGATTCTCCTTGTTTTTTATACTGATATCCGCT
>JAEINM010000388.1 GCA_016342385.1 Spirochaetaceae bacterium
ATCACTTTAAAATCTGATTTCCTGGTCAAAGGGGGCGCCGGAACCGGCAAGACACTCATTCTTCTGGAAGCCATGAAAGAGGCCAATGCGGGGATTCTGCCATTTGCCAATAAAAAAATGCTTCTACTGACTTATACCAATACTCTGGTAAAATATGATCGCTATATCTCGGATATAATGAAGATAGATGATGGTGAATCGCAGATAAATACCGCCGATAGTTATCTCAATAATATTTTTGAAAATTTCTTTCCCGCCTATACAATCGACTATTCCATTGCTCAAAATCTCTGCAGAGAATTAAATGATACGGATTTTTTCAATGATAAACAGCTTAAAGTTGAAATTGAAGATTTTCTTTTGGGATACAATATCTCTGGAAAAGAATACCTCGATGAAATGATCAACCGGAAGGGGATGAAATCCAAGCTCACAATTCTTCAGCGACAGAAGGTCTGGGAGATAAAAACATCAATGGAAAAAAAGATGCTGAATGAAAAGACTCTATCCAAATCCTTTTCCAGATTTCAGCTTCTGGGTGAGAATCTGATACGGGAATTTGATCATATTTTCATTGATGAATCTCAGGATCTGTATCCCATAGAACTTCAGCTTCTAAAAAGACTCTCCCGATCGAGCCTGATTATGGCTGGAGATACAGATCAGTCGATATATGGTATCGGAGCACCATATGAGAGAGCTCGAATCAGCAGCGGTGCCACCACGCGGATCCTGAAGACAAATTTCCGAAATACCATCCCCATTCATAGTCTTGCAGAAACCTTTCGAACCGGAAAGGGCGCTGAATTTGATAAGGGAATTACTCCCGAGGCATTTCGCGACGGACCAGTTCCCGAATTGTACCAGTCAGCTGATACAGAAATCCTTTATGACCAACTGGTCGAAAAGGTCAAAATATTTGTTAATACCATAGAGTATGATCCGGAAAATATCTGCATACTTGCTCCCAGTGCCAAATTCCTGAATAAAATAGGTGAAAAATTGCATTCAGAAGGATTTTCTTCGGTGAATATTAAGGATCCTGAATTTCATTTTACTTCTCAGGGCAGTATCCGTCTCTCTCCGCTTCATTCCAGTAAGGGGCTGGATATACCGGTGGTACTTCTTTTTCTTCCTGTTCTCTTTTACAACCGGGAGCTGGATAAGGAAGAGAGTGAAAATCTTGTCCGGAATCTCCTCTATGTTTCTATGACCAGAGCCATGGAGAATCTGAATGTGTTTATCAAAGAGGATTCAAAGGATCCGGTGTTGAGGGATTTGGTTAAAGTGATGGAGAGAATCAGCTAGAAAAGCTGCTTTCACAAATACTCATCTCATATTAGAATTGTAGAACTACAGGAGGTTGCCATGTCATCGATTGGGCGATTAGTAAATTTGGCTGGTTCAGATCCGGGTTTTTATATTCTGGCACTCCATTCCTATATGGAAAATTATCTAAAAAATGACTCTCCTGTTTTATTCACAGATTATGAATATGGTGACTTCGGAAGAAATATTATGAAGCTCGGCGAGCATATCAGTAAACAGCATGAAAATTACAATCCCGATCTGAAGTGTTTTAAGGCCATTGCCGGAGAACACAGAATAACCAATGAAGTGCGCCATGAGTTTAAAGATTTTACTTCAGCCGAAGCTACACAAGCTACTTTTTTATTCCTTCAATTTTGCCGGCTGGTTCAGATCGATGAGGGATCGGCCCTTGCCCAGCTTGAGAGCACTCTGGAACACTGGAATGACCGCCGTTCGAGAAAAGTGGAGGTTGAAGAGTTAAAGAGGTTGAAATGGGATGTCTTCCGGTCCCAGAGAGAGAATAAGAAGCTACATGAGAAACTTGAACAGTGGCAGGCTGAAAAAAAAGAGTATGATGAAATGCATCTTGAACTCAATGTACTCAATAGTCAGCTGGCACTGTATGAAAAAAAGGATAATTCTCATAGTTCCAATAATAAAAAGCTCATCGATAAACGACTTGAGCTGAAAGAAAAACTCAAAGAGAAAGAGATCCTGCTGGAGCAGTATAAATCTATTGCATCTTATAGTTATAATTTGAAACGGATGGTTGCCTATACCAGAACAAGACTGGACTATGAGAGGAGTATTGTTCGATTGACTATGGAACAGAAAGAGATTCTGGCCAGAATTGACCTCGAAGGGGACTATCTCATTCGCGGTGCAGCAGGAACCGGTAAGACATATCTGATTCTGGAAGTTATGCGTAAGGCGATTATTGACCGTAAAGAATCGCTCTGGGATGAGGGTTCATTCGTTTTATTATCCTATACAAAGACACTGGTAAAATATAATCGCTATATTACACATATTATGAAATTGGATGCCGGGAATAATGACTACATCGGTACTGTCGATTCCTATATGTATGGGCTTTTGAGAAAAATTGATAAGGGAAATATTGATTTTAAAATTCTCGTTGATTTATGTAAAAAATATAATGATGAATCAGTCTTTTCAAGCTATAAACAGTTGATTTGCGAACTGGAGGAATTTATCTATTGGAATGGCATTAACAAGGAGGAATATATTGATGATTCTATCGAACGCCGGGGTATGAATATTCCCCTGAACCGTGCAAAAAGGGAAATCGTCTGGGATATAAAGACTGCAGTTGAAAAAGAGATGCTCTCCCTGAAAAAACTTTCAAAAGGGTTCTCCCGTTATCTAATCGGTCAGGAAGTTTCTAAAACCGATGTGGATACTTTTTTCGTAGATGAGTCGCAGGATTTGTCTCCATTAGAACTTCAAATTCTGAAAAAATCAGCTCAAAAGGGATTGATTATGGCTGGAGATCTCGGTCAGAGTATCTATGGAATACAATCACCCTATAAAAGATCGGGCATTAACGTTCAGGGGCATACCTCTGTCCTGAAAACGAATTTTCGCAGCACTCATTCCATTCACGATTTGGCGAAACGCTTTAGAAATAAGGATGAAAATGAGGAAAGCTCAGCTTTCCGGGACGGTCCTCATCCGGAATTATTTACTGCCTCTGAAACAGAAGAATTGTACTTACTTCTGAATCAGAGAATCCATTTTCTTATAGATGTCCTTGAATACGATCCCGATAATATATTCATTCTTGTTGCCAACAGCACAATGGAAAAAAAGGTCTCCCGCATGGTTTTTGAGAGCGGATACGACACAGTCAATGTGAAAGATGATTCTTTTGATTTCCTGAAGTCAAAAGAGATACGCATTTCTCCCTTTCACTCCAGTAAAGGACTGGATATGCCTGTTGTTCTCCTTTTTCTACCGAAACTCTTTACAGTCAATAGCGAAAGCTACAATCATGATACAACAGACCAGATGCGTCGCAATTTATTATATGTCTGCATGACCCGTGCCATGGATATGCTAAATGTATTTATGAAAGAGGAACCGGAAGATGAGATCCTCAATGACTTAAAGAGAGCATTCGATGAATTAAAAGAACAGGAATAATCCAGTCATATGAGAGAAGAGAAAACTTTCTGCCGTATCTGCGACGTGGGCTGCGGGCTTATAGCGACAATCGAAAAGGGAAAAGTCATTGAGATAAAGCCCAATCCCGACCATGTAGTCTCAAGGGGGTTCGCCTGTAAAAAGGGACTGAAATATCACGAAATTGTCCATTCGCCCGATAGACTGACAGCACCGCAGAAACGGACCGACCAGGGGTGGATCAATCAGGAATGGGGTGATTCTCTTCAGGAAATAGGGGCTAAGATTAAATCGATTCAAGGGAAATATGGGAAAAACTCTGTAGCCCTCTATGTGGGAAACGGAGCGGGTTTTGGATTTCTCCATCCTTTCTTCGCCCAGGCAATGATTATAGGACTGGGATCGGAAAGTACATATAGCTCGGCTACACAGGATTGTTCCAATAAGTTTATTACAGCACAGCACATGTATGGTTTTCCCATGCTCCAGCCTTTACCGGATTTTGAAAGGGGCGAGTGTTTTATTTTATTCGGAGCCAATCCGGCGGCGACGAAGATCTCCTTTCGCGGTGTTCCCTATGTTAGGGTTTCC
>JAEINM010000389.1 GCA_016342385.1 Spirochaetaceae bacterium
TACAGAATTAAGACTCATAAGCTTTTCTTCTGTCAGACCAAGTGCTTTTATTGCTCCTCCTTCAAAAGATCTGATCCAATGGTCCTTTGAAAAGTAGAGTTTCGTCGCATAATCGAGGATTTTCTTAGGGAGAGGAGGATTCTGATAGAATTTCGCATATATTTCATTTGCAAAAACTGTTTCTCCCTTTTCCAGAAGATTCTGATAAACAGGCTTAAAAAACCAGGGATAACCAGAAAAGACCTCATCACCACCCTGTCCATCCAATAAAACCTGGATACCGAATTCCCCTTTTATATTCCGCAATAAATAGTATTGATTGATCGGTCCCCATGTATGATTTGGGATCTCACAGGTTTTTATCATATCAATGATATCATGTTCCTGAATAATAGCCGGAGAATTGAAGTTCTTGTGTTCTATGGAAAGTTGCCCGGCTGCAACTTCTGAAAGACGACTGTCCAATGATTGTCTGTCTCCAATGGTAAAGGCTTTAAAACTGGCGATTTCTTTTCTAAAACCACTTTTTATAGCATAAGCTATATTCGTGGAATCAAGCCCCCCGCTCAAACAGGTACCAACTTCTCTTGAGCTTCTCAAATGGATATTTACTGTATCTATAAACAAATCTTTTAATTCTTTTATTATCTGAGATTCTGTCAAAATTTCTTTTTTTTGCGAACGAAGAAGTCTGACAGGCTGATAATACTCGATCATTTGTGTTTCACATTCTTTTACTATTAAAAAATTACCGGGAGGGATTTCCTGAATATTGGCATAAATGGTATCCGAATCATCAGGTTTGTTAACAGCTCCGGCAAGAAAACCAAGTAGAGCATCATCTCTGCAGGATTTCTGTAAAAGATCCGAAACAAAAAAGGTATGAATTTCAGAGGCAAATAATAGTCCCAGATTATCGGGAAGCCGCGCATAATAAAGGGGTTTTATGCCAAAACGATCGCGAACGGCACATAAGGTATTTTTATAAGTATCATATACCAGAAAAGCAAACATACCCCGCAGCATCTTAATAGATTCCGCTTCGTAAGTTTCCCATAAAGCTAATAGAACTTCGGCATCAGAATTCGTTTCAAATACAACACCCTTATTTATTAATTCATCACGCAGTTCAATAAAATTATAAATTTCTCCGTTGTAAACAAGCCAGTAGCGACCATTTTTTGATACAAGCGGTTGTCTGGAGTTTTCTGGCGAATCCTGAATGGACAGGAGATTATGTCCCAATCCCAGCCGTAGACGAATCTGTATATCAGCGGGAGGTGCTTTTTTCCCTTTCCAGAAAAATGGGCGATCTTTATATTTATCAACACCCCAGAGAACAACTCCCTGACCGTCGGGCCCCCGATGTCTTTGAACCTGTAACATGGAAAAAAGGACATGAGAAGAGATATCCTTATTCTGTCTGTTCCAAACACCTGTTATTCCACACATCACAAATCCTTAATGATCGATTAAGATCGTAGTGAGGATTGTATTCCCCCAAAGCACGACTTGAAATACAGCAAAAAAATTACACTTTCAAATTGCTCATCAGATCGAGAAGTTCTCTTGTTTTTGTCAGAGATTTTACTGAAATATCACATTGCTCAAAGCATTTTATTACAGGCAAATCTAATTTTGAGTTTTGAGTGAATATTATTGAACGCAATTCATCAATATTATAGTTTAATTTCTCATTTAAACCGTAGATAAGACTTTGTATTTTAATGTCTTTTTCATTTAAAGAATCACCATGTTTATTCATGTAGTATTCTTCCATGAACTGATAATTCATTTTAAAAACTTGAGCTCTGGTCATTCCCGCGCCATCATAATATAGAACATCAGGGTTTAAATCATCAGACTCGGGAATGTTAATTGATGTGATTCCATATTTCCCGGGATGATTCCAGATATCCGCTCCATAGTTCAAGGTAAAGACACTGTAATAGAAATTCTGGATCAAGCCATCATGGAGATATTTTTTTATTTTGTTATAACTATCCAGCGATTCCTGTTCAGTCTCTGTAGGAAATCCGCTGATCATATATAACAGAATGGGAATTGAGCTATCGATTTGTTTGAGAACTTCATCAATGAGTTTTTCTGTAATTCCTTTTTTAATCAATGTCAATATTCTGTTGTTTACTGACTCCACTCCAAGCATGATTGTACTACAGCCCGATTCTTTGTAAAGAAGACAACGTTCTTTTGTTAAATTTTTGTCTATACGGGTATGGGCAGACCACTCGATGTCAAACTTATCCTCAATCAGCTTACCGGCAATATACTCTAAAACGAGAGGATCAGCAGACTGGTCTGTAAAAAAAACTTTTTTTGCATTTGTTTTTATTAGCATTTCCTTCAATTGAGAATAAATAAAACCAGGGGATGGGATTTTAATACAATTGACAAAATAACTATCAGTACGGCAAAAAGCACATTTCTTCCAGATACAACCTTTAGAAAGACGAAAAGAAAATAGAAGTTTATCCTTCTGGAAAATGTATTCATTAAGTGGAAAAACCTCATATTCCATAGTGGGTGATTCTTCAAGCGGAATAACACCGGCAGGTGCATTCTGATGTATGATATCATTTTCCAGATATATTAATCCCGGGACTTTTGCAAAATCCGGCTTTTCTTTTTCCAGTTCGGCAGCCAGAAACTCAAGAGGGATCTCCCCTTCATCGAGAATGAAGCTGTCAACATACTTAAAAAAGTCCTTTGTTTTTAAATCCCGCATGTAAATAGAGATACTGGCTCCGCCAAATGTAATGTGAATTCCCGGTGCAATTTTTTTTATTCTATGGGCCATTTGGAAAGCTGGAATAACCTGATTGGCAAAAATAATGGAAAACCCGATAATTGCAGGAAAATCCCCTGCGCTGTTATATGAATCAAAGAGTTCCTGAATAATCTCATCGAAAAATTGTGTGTATATGGAAGAATGGTCGAGACTCTTAATGATATCAGTAGATGAAGAATGACTGTATTGAGAATAGACATTGAAAAAAGAGCCTGTGATAATACTTTCCGGAAAAGAAGAAAGAGAAAAAAGTTTAATAAGGAATTCCCCAATATTTAAATTTTGAATTCTTTCAATAGTTAACTTTTTATTTTCGAGCTGTCTTAAGGAAGATCCAAATCCATTAGCTTCAATAATGACTGAATACAAAAGAACATATTCATTTATTTCAATGAAAGAAAGTACTGATTTACTATTTAATTCCAGAAAACGTTTAAAGACATATTTTTTTTTATTATCTATTGTATCGCTCAATAATAATTTTTTATATACAGCTAAGTTTGCATCCAGAGCCTCTATGTTAATAGATTTTTTCTTTAAATAAGCGGCTAACACAGGAATACTGATAGAGGGGCCATTGATAGGACCAAAAGGTGGATTTATTAATAAAATATCAGCTTTTTTTGTCATTCAATCTTCCTTGACGTCGTACTTTATTCAGTTTAGAATTAATATTATTTTATTCTAAAGTAAAAAAATTAGCAAATTATATAAAAAGAATATATTATTTTATTATCTTAAACTGTTGCTATAGAAAGAAATAAAAGCTTCTTAGTATATAGAGAATAAATATTAGGAAAGGAGCCTTTTTTGCCTGATGTTAATGACTATGAAAAATACAAAGATGCCAAACCGGAAGACACTGTAGAGAGAATTCAGAAAATCCTAAAGCAAACAGGTATTGCCACAACAGAAACCTGGGGTGTAACAAATATCAAAAATTGCCATTATCTCAGAGTAGCCATATGCGGTTCAAATTTCGGAACTAATGGCAAAGGGGCTACTAGAGAATTCGCACTGGCCAGCGGCTATGCGGAGTTTATGGAAAGACTTCAGACAGAATATTATTACACTGGTGAGTACAGTGAGAAAACACATAATGAATATGGTTTTTATTATGCCCCCGATGAAAAATACGTAAATACCGAGGAAATTGCAAAGGAGTCAAATCCCTGGATTGACTTGTTGCTGGACAAACTTCTTTCTGAAATGAAAAAGGAGAATGC
>JAEINM010000390.1 GCA_016342385.1 Spirochaetaceae bacterium
ATTTTTCATAAAATCAGTGTTAATATGAACACTACGAAAACATCACAATAAAGATAAAAACATTGACACTTTCCTGTATCAATACTATAAGAAATGTAGTATTTATACAGTTTTTCATTGAATTGTAACAAAAAAAGGAGAGAAGAATGAAAAAAATTACTATGTTATTTGTAATAGCTATAGCAATGATTGCAGCCTTGTCATTGACAAGCTGTTCAGAAAAAAAAGCTGCAACTATTAAGATCGGTGTAGCGGGACCACACTCGGGTGACCTTGCATCTTATGGTATTCCTACAATCAAAGCTGCAGAACTCGTTGTGGCAAAAGTTAATGCTGCCGGTGGAGTTAATGGAAGCATGCTTGAACTCGTAATTGAAGACGATGTCTGTCAGCCGGAAGTAGCAGCAAATACAGCAGCGAAACTTGTTGGTGATGGTGTTGTCGCAGTAATCGGTCACATCTGCTCCGGCGCTACGAAAGCAGCTCTTGGTACATATCTTGATTCAGAATTGCTGGCAATTTCTCCTTCAGCGACAAATCCTCCTCTGACACAGAGTGGTGACTACCCTAACTTTTTCCGGACAATTGCTCCTGATGATGCACAGGCGCTCGTAGAAGTTGAGTTTGTTTATGCTCAGGGATACAAAAAAATCGCTATTCTTCATGACAAAGGTGATTATGGAAAAGGTTTTGCCGAATTCTGTAAATCTCTTTTAGAAGCAGATAACAAAGCTGAAATCGTTCTCTATGAGGGAATCACTCCCGGTGCTGTAGATTATACAGCTATTATCAATAAAATTGCTTCTTCCGGTGCAGATGCCATAATTTTTGGTGGATACCATCCTGAAGCATCTAAACTTATCACTCAGATGAAGAAAAAAGATATGGATCTTGCTTTCCTCTCTGATGACGGTGTTAAAGATGATACCTTTATTAAGGTTGCCGGAGAATATGCTGAAGGTGTTTATGCTACAGGACCTATGGACACAACGTCTAATCCTCTGGCAAAAGAAGCTTTGAAAGAACATCAGGATGCCTATGGTGAAGATCCCGGTGCTTTCTTCCTCAATGCCTACTCAGCAACTCTTGCTCTTGTCAATGCCATTGATGTAGCAGATTCCACAGAATATGCCGATCTGACAAAAGCCTTGAGAAGCAACTATGTCGATACTCCCCTCGGAAGCATCAGCTTTGATGAAAAAGGTGATGCCATCGGTGTCGGTTTCGCTGTGTATCAGGTTCAAAATGGTGCATACGTAGAACTGAAATAATTTATCTTCGTTGAGACAAGGCCAGCCCTGTCTCTTCGTCAAGGGATTGCCCTTTAGTCAGGGCAATCCTTTTTAAATCTTAATAAAGGTAAAAAAGGTTATTGGAAAATAAATGAAATTTGAATTCTTCTTTCAGTATTTATTAAGTGGATTAACTCGTGGAAGTATCTACGCACTTATCGCACTTGGTTATACCATGGTATATGGTATTGTAAAACTTATTAACTTTGCTCATGGTGAAATATACATGATCGGAGCCTTTACAGCATTAATTGTGAGTGGTGTTCTCGGGATGTACGGAATAGATCCTGTTGTTACATTTATGATTGCTATTACAGCAGCGGTTATTTACTCCGCGGCTTACGGCGTGACTCTTGAAAAAATAGCTTATGCCCCTCTTAGAAAAGCACCGCGACTTTCAGCGCTGATCAGTGCCATAGGTATGTCGATGTTTCTCCAGAATTATGTTCTGCTGGCACAGACCTCAGACTTTCTCCCATTTCCGGACTTGCTTCCCGAATTCAAATTCCTTGATCCGGTTAAATCAATACTCAGCACAAACCAGTTTTTAATTCTTGTAACAACAGCAGTTGTTATGGTTTTACTAACTTTGTTAATAAAATTTTCCAAAACAGGTAAAGCAATGAGAGCCACAGCTCAGGATAGAGAGATGGCTCAGCTTGTTGGTATTAATATAAATAAGGTCATATCCATTACATTTGTCATTGGTTCTGCCACGGCGGCAATAGGTGGTGTCTTAATCAGTTCTCAAATTGGTCAGATTAACTTTTATATCGGATTTCTCGTAGGGATAAAAGCTTTTGTTGCCGCAGTACTCGGTGGTATCGGTAGTATTCCCGGAGCAGTTCTGGGGAGCTTTGTTCTCGGTATAACAGAGAGTTTTGGTACAGGATACATTTCCAGTGATTACGAAGACGCTTTTGCTTTTGTTATCCTGATCGTAATCCTTATATTTAAACCTTCCGGTCTGCTTGGCCGTAAAGTAACAGAAAAAGTTTAAAAAAAGAGAGTAAAATAGTGTTTAAACTAAGCGAAATAAAAAAATCATTATTTACATCTTTATGGTTTATGTTCCTTACATTTCCCATAATGGTGATTAAAGTAAATACAATTACAGATACGGTAGTATGGCGATGGAAAAACCTTGTCATCGTTGGTGTCGGTTCATTCATTCTATCTTTTGTCTGGAGATGGGCTTTAAAGAGAAAAGAGCAGGGTGGCTCGGTTAAAGAAAATAAAGGTGTTTTTAAGAAAGCAGTACTGGCTAAAACCACGCAATATAAACTTCCCGGTTTAATTGTCATAGGTGTTATGATCATTGTTCTGCCTTTTCTCGCCCCTATGTATCATACCAGTGTAATCACTACGGCTTTGATATATGTTATTCTGGGACTCGGACTCAATGTTGTTGTCGGTTTGGGAGGACTCCTCCATCTGGGATATGCGGCTTTTTATGCTGTAGGTGCCTATACATACGCTCTCCTCCATTTTCACTATGGTCTCAATTTCTGGGTTGCTCTGCCGCTGGGGGCTCTACTGAGCGCAGTCTTAGGTCTTGCCATCGGATTTCCTGTATTGCGTCTTCGTGGTGATTATCTGGCCATAGTCACATTGGCTTTTGGTGAGATAACCAGGCTGATTCTTGAAAACTGGAATGACTTTTCTTTTGGTCCCAGCGGTATTGCCAACATTGCCAGACCTGCTATCACAGGTGTGAAAATGAAACTGCCCCAGGCCACAATCTTTATATATTTCATAGCCATAGCCATGGTGGTTTTTACTATTTTTGTTGTTAACCGTCTGGAGAACTCACGGGTAGGAAGAGCCTGGGAAGCTATGAGAGAAGACGAGATAGCCAGTCAGTCCATGGGGATCGATCTGACAAAAGCCAAGTTGCTGGCATTCTCTATCGGGGCAGTCTGGGCTGGATTTGTGGGAGTACTCTTTGCCGCAAAAACGACCTTTATCAATCCGGCCAGCTTTACAGTAATGCAGTCTATTACCATATTGTGTGTTGTTGTTATTGGTGGAATGGGATCTATACCCGGTGTTATTGTCGGTGCTCTGGTATTCACACTTCTTCCGGAATTCCTCAGAAGTGTTTCAGAATACAGAATGCTTGTATTTGGAATTACTCTGGTATTTATGATGATTTTCCGTCCGGGAGGAATGATTCAGAAAACAAGAAATATTTATAAATTTAAAGATGGAGATATTAAATAATGGCGGCAATTCTCGATGTGGATAACCTATCTATGGTATTCGGCGGTCTCAGAGCTGTTGATTCCTTAAGTATGAAAATAGATGAAGGTGAGATTGTTGCACTTATCGGTCCCAATGGAGCCGGAAAAACAACTTTCTTTAACTGTATTACAGGGGTGTATACTCCCACCGAAGGAGATGTGTATATCCAGGCTCCCGGAGCAGAATCACGAAAGAGTATTAAAGGGATGAAACCCAATAAGATTACAGAAAAAGGACTGGCGAGAACATTTCAGAATATTCGCTTATTCAGTAATATGTCTGTTCTGGAAAATGTTATGATCGGTCATCATCACAGATTAAACTCCGAAGTTTTAGGTGCCGTTTTCAGAGATAAAAAAACAAGAATTGAAGAGGAGAAAGTTGTTCAGGATTCCTATGAAATTCTCAAAAAAATCGGGCTGGAAAATCATGTTAATGACCTGGCGAAAAATCTTCCCTACGGAGCACAGAGAAGATT
>JAEINM010000391.1 GCA_016342385.1 Spirochaetaceae bacterium
AAGATATTATTGAACAGGCGACAACAATGATTATCGATTCCTTTGCCGATATAAATAATGATACAATTTTAATCTAATGTTAAATTAATAGAATCAGAGGTTGCTCCGCAACCTCTTTTTTTTTATTTTTCAGTAGCGCTTTAAAAATTAAAAATATATAATGATATCGTTATGAAAAAAAAAGTAGCTTTCAAGTTTTTATTCTTTTCTCTTTCACCTTATATATTCTCACAGGATTCGGTTGCCGAACTTAATGGCAGAATTGCCGAACTGGAGAGTCTTGTTAATATTCTGCAGTCAAAACTGGTCGAGGTAGATCAATATAAATACCTCCTCTTTGCCATTGTCGGTCTCATATTCTTTCTTATGATAATAGGTACTAATGCCTCATTTAAAAGAAGTCTCACACGTGAGATGAACCGGATCAAAAGAGAATTATTGGAAAAATACAGAGAAAGCATCAGTCTTCTTATTATAGAAGAAGATAAAAATCAGATTGATGATATGATAAAACAGATCTCTCAGTACAATGAAAAGAGTGCTGAACTGGCTCTCCCAGAGAAAAATTATTCACCGGGAGACTGGCTTATCCGTGGACTCTATTTGTATTATGATGGTCAATATTCGGAATCAGTAAATGTTTTTGAAAGAGCACTTTTCCTAAATCCCGATTACACGGAAGCCTATTTCAATCTTGCGGTTGTCTACAGTGTTCTTGATAAACCAAAGAAGGCTGTTGAATCATATGAGAAAGCCATATTACGGAATCCTCAATTACCTGTGGCCTATTGTAACATGGGAATAGAACTGGAAAAGCTGAATAGAAATGAGGAAGCTGTAGAGGCTTTTAATAAAGCGATAGAATTAAAGCCCGACTATCCCAAAGCTTATCAGTATATGGGAAGTGACCTGAGAAAACTTGAAAGAAAAGAGGAAGCAGTTCAGACATATAATAAAATGGGTGACACTCTTTTGAGAATGGGTAGAGAAGAAGAGGCTATTGAAGCCTATAACAACATGGCTTTGGATCTTATAAAACTCGGTTTAGAAGAGAAGGATGAGGATCTTGGCTCTACAACCGAGCCGGACCTGGATCTTGAAGGCCTCGGGAAAGAACAGGAAAATCTTAAAATCTATTATAATCAGGGAAATGAATTTTCAAAATGCGGCAGATATGATGAAGCCATTGAAGCCTATAATCATATATTGAAGATAAAACCCGATGATATGGAAGCATGCTTCTGCAAGGCGAAAACTCTTGTTAAAATTGGTAAAGATGAAGAAGCTGTCGAAGTATTCAAATTCAGTATTAATCAGAATCCCGACTCAGTCCGGGCTCATTATTTTATGGGAAAAGTCCTTATGAGAATGGGAAGTGAAGCTGATGCTGTAGAAGCCTTCAATAGAGTTATTGAACTGAAACCCGATTATCCGGAAACTTATCATAAATTAGCTTGTTTCTATGCAAAACATCACAATTTTGATGAAATGCTCTCTTACTTGAGAAGCTATCTGGAACTGGCTATTGAAGGTACGGAAGAGCATGTGGAGAAGGATGATACCTTTGAGCATTTTAGAGAAGATCCCCGTTTTCAGGAATTGATGACGGAATTTAAATCCTACTCAAAAGAGATTACTCAATAACACTTAGGATTATTCACACTTGTCATTTGAAACTCTAGAATATGAAAGGCTGACTTTTCTCATTTTCGACAGCCTTTTTTAGCTCTTTCCGGGATCATAGGCTATTGTACAGTTCCTACCTGATTTTTTTGCTTTATAGAGAGCCGTGTCACTATTTTTAATAAGCTGTTCTCCCGTATATACATCTTTTCCCGTAGTGCTGATTCCGAAACTGGCTGTTATGTCAACATTTTCAATCTCTTTTGCTTCAAGGGCTAGTGTTATTCTCAGTTTTTCAGCCGTATTTATACCATGATTTATATTCTGTTCTGGAAGAATCACGGCAATTTCCTCTCCTCCGTAACGGCAGACAATGTCACTGGATCGGCTGTTTTCTTTGAGGATAGTGCTCACAGTCCTGAGAACAGAATCTCCTTTCTGATGTCCAAATGTGTCATTGAATTTTTTAAAATGATCTATATCAACCATAATCAGAGTCAGTGGTCTATTGTACCTGACAGCTCTTTTTATCTCGGTTTCAAGGACTTTATCAAAGTATCGGCGGTTGTACAGTCCGGTCAGTTCATCACCATAGGCCATACCCATGAGGTTTCTCTTCTTGCTGTTAAACTTATTCTGAAAGGCCAAGAGCTGATTTTTTAAGGGTGATTGTTCTAGCCCTTCTATGATATTCCGCAGATCTTCATCGAGTGCTCTCGTATCATCCGGGGTTAATGTCTTTTTAATCTGACCCTTATTTTCCCTGATTTTATAGGTAAAACTAATTCGGCCTATTGTAATTTTATCCAGGCTTTCCAGAACTTTTTCAGTGATTGACCTGTTATTTATAATAATCCCGTTGGTACTCTTCAGGTCGGTCAGGACAAATTCGCCGTTTTTAAATATCAGTTTGGCGTGTTCGCGGGATACAGCACTATCGGTGAGTAAAATCGTACTCTGAGGAGATCGTCCGATCAGATACTTTTGCTCGGGAGACAGTTGAATTTCCGGTGCATTTGAATCAGGTACCAGGAAATAAGCAAGATTGTTTCTGTTCATATATTCTGTTTAGTACATTTTTATTGAAAATGCAAAGAAGATTATTTTCAGGAAGAAGAAAAAATTATTTACCTATTTAGTCGCGATTTCATGTACCTCACTAAAGGGTGAACCTTCCGGTTCTATCAACTAAGAACCTCACCTCGCCAGCTCGGAACTCAATTGTTGAATGCTTTGCATTCTTTATCTTATCCTGTCATCAGGATCTCATCGATTAAATCCGCTTTAAAACCCATATGCATTCTCCAAACTGTTGACATTATTGTTGACAGTTTAGTAAGGATTATAAATAAGACAACACCGATCAACGATCGGTGTTGAATTGATCATATTAACTATTCTCTCTCAAAGAGAGTAGAAGATTCATCAGATCTTTTCTAAATATCCCTGATGTTGATAGGAGATTACATCTCCTATACGACAGGTTGTGTCGCAGATTTTGATACTCAATAATTTAATTGCATTTTTCCAGTAAGCAGGAAGAAATAAGCAGGACATAACTTGCCTGAATAAAAACAGTATATGTTGATTAATAACTAAAATCGTAGCATAATTATAGCATAATAATGTTTTATTGGAGGCGCTTATGCCACAGATAATACCTATAAAAGAACTTCGTAATACTAATAAAATCTCCCGTATCTGCCATGAGAAAGATGAGCCCATCTTTGTGACTAAGAACGGATACGGTGACATGGTGCTCATGAGTATGGAAACATATGAGAGAAATATGGCCAGAATAGATTTATTGAATAAGATTGCAGAGGGTGAGGAAGATCTCAAGAGAGGTGATATTCTTGAATCCGGCTCAGCATTAAGGGGCTTAAGGGAAGAATTCTTTGAAACCTAAGTATAAGACATTTTTCACCCGGAAAGCATATAATGATCTTCGAAGTATTTATAAATACATAAGAGAAGAGCTCCAGAAGAGCAGCTCTGCCATAAATATTGTCAATGATATTGAGGAAAGGATCGGGCTATTAGAGGATTTCCCTTTAACCGGGAACTTGGTAAGGGATCCTGGTTTACTTGCAAAAGGGTATAAAAAGCTTATCATCAATAATTTATCTGCTATCAAGTTTAGACAGCCTTCAAGCCAGTTAGAAAATGAAAAAAATGAAGTTCAAAGTGTGTCTACATTAGTGTCTACATGGAATTTTAGAAATAAAAAAAAGCTTTACAAGTTAGCTAAATGCTTGTCTTGTAAAGCTTTATAGTATCAGGCTGGGCGGATTTGGTCCCCGGTCGCAGGCTCCCTCCGACCCCCGTCCATTCGCTTTCATCCTCGCTAGCTCGGTGCTCATTTCCGATCAAATCCTCTCAACCTTT
>JAEINM010000392.1 GCA_016342385.1 Spirochaetaceae bacterium
AAGAACAGCATGGGGAGTTTTCCGTATGGCATCTGTCAGCAGTCCCCCTTCTTCAAATCCCACATATCCCGGAGGAGATCCGATTAACCGGGAAACAGTGTGTTTTTCCTGGTATTCACTCATATCAAACCTGTGGAGAGAAATCCCCAGTTCCTCTGCCAGTTTCCGGGCCAGCTCTGTTTTACCAACACCTGTCGGTCCGACAAAGAGGAAAGAAGCCACAGGTTTATCGGGATTTCTAAAACCTGCTCTTGATCTTTTTACTGCCTTGACTACAGCATGAACGGCGTTATTCTGACCGAATATCTCCTTCTGTAGAATCAATTCAAGTTTTTTCAGTTTATCGGTTTCACTGACTGAAACACTTTTTTCCGGAATCCCGGCAATTTTTGAAATGACCAGCTCTATATCTTTTTCTGTAATCTCAGGAATGAGTGTATTGCCGTTTTTTTCTGAGAAAAGTCTTTTCCATGCACCGGCTTCATCAATGACATCTATGGCCTTGTCGGGCAGTCTCCTCTCATTGAGATACTGAGCTGATAGATCAACGGCTGACTGCAGCGCTTCATCGCTGTACATGACTCCATGATGCTGTTCATATACACTGCGCAAGCCTTTCAGGATCTGCAGAGCTTCGGCTATCGTCGGTTCTGGAATATCGATTTTCTGAAATCGCCTGACTAATGCATGATCCTTTTCAAAGTGCTTTTTATATTCATCATACGTAGTTGATCCAATGCATTTAATTGATCCTCGAACTAAAGCCGGTTTTAACAGATTTGAGGCATCCATGGAACCACCGGAAACAGCTCCGGCTCCTATGATGGTGTGAATTTCATCAATAAAAAGAATTGTTTTTTCCATTTCCTCCAGTTCAGCAAGAATGAGTTTCATTCTTTCTTCGAAATCACCGCGATATTTGGTCCCTGCCAGCATTGATCCCATATCAAGAGAAAAAATGGAGTAATCCCGTAGAGGAGCCGGAACATCACCGGTAATAATCCTCTGTGCAAGCCCTTCGGTAATCGCGGTCTTTCCCACACCGGGATCTCCCACATGAACGGGATTATTTTTCAGTCTCCTGGAGAGGACCTGAATAGTTCTTTCAATGACATCCTCACGTCCTATTAGTGGTTCGAGTTTCCCCTCTTTTGCCAATTGTGTTAAATCCGTCGTGTATTTATCGAGATTTGTTTGTTTCTTCTTTTTTTCCGATGATTTGGAGTCAGTTTTTATCTGCTCTTTAACAAACTCATAATCCACCTCTTCTGGTTCATCAGATTCTTCCTCTTCTTCTGTTCCACTACGATGAGACAGATATTCCAGAAGGATTAATTTCTTCAGTCCCGCTTTTTTTAGAAAATAGGAACCGTAACTCTCTTCCTGTTCAAGAATAGAGACAAGGAGGTCACCGAGCTCAATTGTATCTTTACCGGCTGCTTCAATATGAATCATGGTTCTCTCGATAACAGTCTGTAATCCCACAGTCTGGAAAGGATCAACATCCTTACTGACGGGAATGTGTTTTTCAAAATAGACTTCCAGTTCTTCAGTCAATCCATCGGTATCGATCCCGCATTCTTCAAGGATCTCTTTTGATTTATCAAAGCTCAAGGCTGTATACAATACATGTTCTGCTGTAAAGTATTCATGATTTCTATTTTTTGCTTCATACCAGGCAGTATTGATCACAGCCTGTACATCATCGCTAATATTCAAAATTTAGACCCTCTCCATAATACACTTGAGGGGATACTCCCGCTCTTTGGCCAACATATGAACCTGGGCGATTTTCGTCGCTGCAATATCATATGTATACAAACCGACTATACCTCTGCCCTTCTTATGAACATCCATCATTATCTTGGCTGCTTCTATTGGTGGTTTATGAAATATAGAAACCAGTATTTCTACAACAAAATCAGTCGTTGTATAATCATCATTGAGAAGAATAACACGGTACATTTCCGGTTCTTTGACCTCTTCCCTTACTTTTTCTTTTATCTGTCCATCAAATTGTTCAGGCATATTCATAACTTATACAATTTTTACCTGATTTTCAACAATAGTAAGGGTTTTACAAATATTCTCTAGTGGAGTATATTAATAACTGAAAGAAAAAAGTAAAAGGTTCCCCTCAGGAGGATATTTTGAAAACCAGACTTACAGTATTGATACTATTACTATCAGCAATGACACTTAACAGCCAGTATTTCTTCGATAGTTATACAGATGTACAAAAACTTGATACAGCTCATGCCTATTTAATGGTCAGTGAACAATTTGCCAAACTGGGAGATACTCAACAGGCTGCCAGATTTAAAGAAATGGCTCTTATAATATATCCGGAGCTGATTGTAACCGATAGAGAAGAGCTTGAAGAAATGGTTTCGGCCACGGAGAAAGTGGAAGAAAAAAGAATATCCGGGCCGGATAGAAGTAAAGTGATTAAATACTATTTTTCAAAACTTTTGAGAAGTATCACAACAGAAGATCTTGAAACAGCTGATTCTCTCATAGCCGAAAGACTTTACCTTCCCCAATACAATGGCGGTTTAACAAAAACAGAGTTACGCCCTATGGTTCTGGAAATCAATGAGACATATGATTTATCCCTTTTATCTCCGGAAGATTTATACAAACTGGAAACAATAAGTGTTGAGAAAATTGAAGAAGGGACTTATCTTCTGACTGTTGAAGGAGCTGATAATCCTGCTCTCTATACAGCGGGTATAACATTTTTTGGAAAAGTTCAGACCTTCCGCTTCAGGAATTTTGACAGTGGATGGAAAATAGATAAAATATCCGCTATTTTCTAAACTTTCTGACATATCCGCAATCCGGAGGTAGCCATCGGGCATAAAGAGCATGCCAGATCCCTAAACGTGAGCACTGTTTACACTTTTTAAACCTATCGGTGTAAATAGTGCAGCAGTGATTATAGGTATCCAGATATGAACAGGGACTGTCAAAATCTATAATTATCGTTCCGTTCTTTTCTTCACTTTTTTCATAACAACAGGCACCGCAATTGTGGCAGATATCTTCCCATTCTCCCCGATACCCCGTCAGGAATGATCTGACCAGAAGTTTAATATTTTTAAATTTCATCTATACATCTCTTTAAGGATTATTCAACTGGAGGATAGTACCCCAGCTCATCACGTCCGCTCTTATTAACATACAATACTTCCAATTCCACAGGAATATAAGCTCTTCCAAAATCAGAATCGGCCCGTGATCTATAACTGGCGGTATATACAGCGCTTCTAATTGAAAGGATATGATTCATAAGAGCTTTAATTCCCTCGGGTTGGAAGACATATATACTCTCGCCTCCCGTTTCTTTAGTGAGATATTCTAATTCTCTATTCCTGAATTCCGGTTTAGTATAAACAGTATTGAAAGAAATGTTATTATTTCTATAATAGGCAACGAGATCGATAATATCATATCGGCTAAATGCATTTTCCGGCAGACTCCCCTGAGTGATAAAAAGAACAGATCTTCTGTCTCTTCCGGGGATCATTTGCGATGCGGCCAACCTGATACCAAGATCGGGATTCCATTCTTCACTCCAATCGGAGGTTGCATTCTCAATAGCAGCAGCACTATCATCATCTCCAAAGGAACTGACCAGGTAGGGATCTTCTCCTATGGACATAAGGGCAATATCTATATTGGGATTTCTGGAACCATACACACTTTTCAGGGTTTCGGTAAGAGCATCTGAATAAGGAGCCATATATTGAGAATTATCCACTAGTACAGTCACATAGGACTCCTGTCCTTTATACCCGGCGAACTCCAGGGTATAATCATTTACCGGTCTTGATTTCTCTGTGAGGATAAAATTATCTTTCTCCAATCCGACCAGAGGATTACCATCCCTCTTTTCAACTGTAAAATCAACTACAATTTTTGGAAATGAATCTGAATTTATCCTATTTAACCGCACAAATAATCC
>JAEINM010000393.1 GCA_016342385.1 Spirochaetaceae bacterium
TCTGCGTAATCTGTACAACGTGCGAGAAACCGGATACACCTCCACATATGAGCCTTGCCCACCGGCCGAATGACTGGATGGTTATGGCATTTGAGGAGATTATTGAGACTGTACCACTGAACTATTGCAGAATAGACGTTCCTTTTGAACCGCTCCGAAAATTTTTCCTCTCAGCCTGGGTGAATAACAGACTTAGGTATTACGAAAAATTCGGCTCAGATTCAGCAAAAAAATACAGACTGCTTGCAACAACCGGCGAGATTCTCTTTATCCTGACCCTGATTCTCGCGGTAATGCATGCTACGGGAATCGGCCACTGGGAGTCATATTACAATGCAAAAATCCCCATGGCACTAGCATTACTGACAATCTCACTTCCGGCCATTGGATCTGCAATAGGTGCAATAAGAATGCAGAGGGAGTACCTCAGAAATTCAGAGAGGTATTCACATACCGTAAGGCACCTCTCCTCAGTTAAAAACGAGATCCAACACGCAGATACAATGTCAGAATTATGTGATCTTTTGCAGGAGATTAACGAGATAACACTCCGTGAACAGCAGGACTGGAGAATAATATTCAGATTCATTATTTAAAATATTATCCCTATTCCTGAGATCCAACCCTTTATTTCGGCTTTTTATTAAAACACCAGTCCATTCTGCTGTATTCTCATGCAGAATCCATGGAGTATCCATCCTCAACATAGACCCCGAAAGAAAAGCCTCCCTGTATTCCTCTTTCAGAAGACTGAGAAAACTGACAGTTCGGTAAAGTGATTCAGGTTCGATGGTGACATCATCATCCATAAAATGAACATGAGTCCATTCTTCATCGTCGCGGATCGCTTCCACCAGCCCCCGGGTAAAACCACCGCTGCCCCCGGTATTGTTGTTATGAAACAACTTAAAGCGGGGATCCATGGCCGTGACGGATTCCTCTTCTATTCGGTTGCCGTTATCGACAATAAAAACCGCGTAGTTTTCAGGCAGACATCCTTTCAGAACCTTAAGGTTCCCATAGAGATACTCATCTCTGTTAAAAGTACACATGACCAGAGCGATTTTCACCGGGTGATAATTTTTATTCTCCATAAGGGATATCCACTCTCCACCCAGAAAACTACCCCCTTCTTCACTTTCCAGGGTGAAGGAAATAATGGCGTTTTTGTATTCACCAGAGACAGAGATATCAACAGGACCACCACTGGAGGAAACATTTTTATTGAGAATGAGTGAATCATCAGAATAGATCTTTACGGTAAATTGACCATTAATAGTTACCCTGAGAGTCAGATCTTCCAAACCTGTGTATTTGTACCATTTTTTCCAGTTGAAAATATTGGAATAGGTAAAGAAATCGAGGGTTCCCGATTTTCCCAGAATAAGGGCATTATGGGTGACCTCTATATTTTCACCATTATAATATAGAGACTCTGTCCCTTCCGGTTTTCCTGATTTCTTCCATTCAATGTTCTGCAGACTATACAAGGGATATCCTTTTTAAATGCTTTCTTTTTAAATATTTGTCTAAAGTATATATATTATATCCTCTATTATCCAGTGGTAATATTCCTATTTATTTGAATATTCAACAGGATAATACTAGAATTCAGATATGAAAAGAATAACCCCTATTATCCTGAGCTTAGCTGCTCTCTTATCCCTATTCTCCTGTGCCACGAAAAAAAGAAATACCAATACGATATTTTGCAAGTCGGGAATATAGTGACGTTTGGCATAAGCCGATAATTGTGTTAGACTGTTTTTTAAAATGCCCTGTTTTCAGACACCAGGAGAAGTTTAATTGCCCTATAAAACAAAAGTATCGATTATTACACCTATCTACAATGGAGCAGATTTTATAGAAGATACCGCTTTATGTCTGGCAAAGCAGACTTTTACAGACTATGAATGGGTTGTCATTGACGACTGCTCCACCGATGACACAAAAGAGGTTCTGCAAAGACTGTCTGACAATGACAAGAGAATTAAACTGGTGTTTCTCCAAAAAAATTCCGGACCGATTGTAGCCAGAAACAAAGGGATGGATGACGCTTCGGGACGGTTTATCGCCTTTCTCGATGCAGATGATATCTGGGTGCCGGAAAAATTGGAGAAACAGCTGGCCTTTATGGAGGAAAACCAGACAGCCCTATCCTTTACCTCTTTCAGGAAGATTGACCTGGAGGGGAATATTACCAGCCGTTTCAGAATACCTGTGCCCCGGAAAGTAAATTATGCCAAACTGATAGAATCGAACTGTATTCCCGCATCCTCCGCCATGTTTGACCGCGAAATAGTGGGAGAAATGCGGCAGGATTCCTCAAAAATCATCTCCAAAGATGATTTCTTTTTCTGGCTGGAAATGCTGAAAGTCTGCCATACGGCTATGGGGATGAAAGAGGATCTATTCCGCCTGAGGATCCATAAAAAATCCATTACAAATGATAAACTGGAGATGGCCAGACGTCACTGGAAAATGTACAGGGAAGTGTTTCATTTCTCTGTGTTAAAATCCCTCCGCTATTACATTATTTATAGCATCAAAGGACTTGCGAAATATCTGATGTAGCTTGGTTTATCATATTCTGCCTGCTTCAGGATTCTATCAAACTTCGTGCTTATGAAACCTTTTTGATTTTTTTCTCCTATTTCAGGAACATATAAAGGGGAGACCTTATAGGTATAAAAAAACACTTTATTTGCGGAAAATATCATTGAGTCCTATGTGAAAACCAGTTAATACATCACTTTTAATAATATCATCACCTTTGTAATAATCAGGTTTATTAAATTCTGGACCTGTCAGTTTATAGATCATTATATACTCAGCTTCGGGATTGACAATCCAGTATTCCCGCACACCATATTCTTCATAAAGCTTTAGTTTCTGACTTTCATCTTTTAAAGCGGTAGACGGGGATAATACCTCAACAATTAAATCCGGGGCACCTAGACAGCCTTTTTCATCGATTTTATCCTTATTACAAACCACAGATAGATCGGGCTGTACAGTGGTATATATATCCTGTTCATTAGCTTGACTATCCTTGACAAGACGGACATCAAAGGGTGCTGGAAAAACTTCACAGGGTTTATCCTTTAAATAAATCCACATATTGCCTAATATTTCCCGGCACACACGCTGATGAGAACTTTTAGGTGCAGGACTCATATCCCAGGCCTCCCCATTTATCAATTCCCATCTCTCTTCATCTGGCCAGACAAGATAATCGGCATAAGTATATTTTTTATATTCTTTATTCTCCGGAATCATGCATTCCTCCATATAGAGCTTCTCATCTTCAATTATATATTACCATAAAAAATGAACAAAATGAAGAACTGGATATTCTCCGGACAATCTCACGAATATTCACCTCACGGTAACACTCTTATATTATTCACTCTGCTCCAAAACCTCTTCAATGACTCGATTCAACTCCACATCACTAAAAGGTTTTTTTATAAAGGCCGCCAACCCCGATTCCTTCAGCTTCTGGATATCTTCGTTTTTGGTGAATCCTGAAATCATAATAATCCGGCAATCGGGATTAATCGATTTCATCTTGTAGAAAGCTTCGCTGCCGCTCATTTTAGGCATAATGACGTCCATTATCACAATATCTATTTCCCTGTGCAACGATTCATATAGTTCAACGGCAACTTTCCCATTATCAGCCAAAAGGACTGTATAGCCCATATCCTCCAGCATATACTTGCCGGCTTCACGGATAGAGTCCTCATCGTCAACCAGGAGAATCCTTCCGGTTCCCTGAAGAAGTTCTTTATTTTTATGGTGGGTTTCAGCCCTTTCATCTGAACAGGGAAGAGTCATAAAAAAGGATGTCCCTTTGCCGACTTCACTGGTCACATCGATAATTCCATGATGATCCAGGATGGCTCCATAAACAGTGGCCAGCCCCAGCCCGGTTCCTTTCCCCTGTTCTTTTGTTG
>JAEINM010000394.1 GCA_016342385.1 Spirochaetaceae bacterium
TGAACCTTATGACAGCCGTTTTGTTCTAATCAAACCAGTAATGAATCACTTCTATTTTCATATTTACAGTTCCAGAAAAGAATTACTACTTAGAGAGAAGGATATTGAAAGGAGTATTCAGTCTGAATTGATTAATGCCATTCGCGAGGATCGGGACAATATTCAGAAATACATTCAATCGGTCACACTTCTCGATATCATTTTTGCCAAATGCCGTCTGTCCAGGAGATTCCAATGCACACGGCCTCAGATTAATGAGGATGGTCATATCCATATCAGCCAGCTCGAGTACATTCCTCTAAAAGAGATCTGTATATCAAAGCAAAGACCCTATTCTTCTCTTACAGCTGAATTTGACAACAGGAATATTGTTATCACCGGATCCAATATGGGCGGTAAAACTGTTCTTCTGAAATCAGTGCTCTTCTGTCAGTTACTGGTTCAGCAGGGATTTTTTATCCCCGCCGGTTCAGTCAGGACTATTCTTTTTGATGCCATTAATCTGGTGGGGAATCTGAATGATGAGAATAGCAGAGGATTGAGTAGTTTCGGAGAGGAAATTATGAATCTTATAGATTCTCATCACACCAGTAGATCTCTTTATATTGTTGATGAATTTGCCAGAACAACCAACTCCATTGAGGCTTATGCTTTAAACAGTGCTCTTCTTCAGTGGTTTTCAGAATGCCCCCATATTTATTCTTTTATGTCAACTCATCAGGAAAATTTTCCGGAATTTGAGTCTGTTTCAAACTGGTCAATGAAAGGTCTGAATTACAAAAAATACAAAAAGTATTTTCATCTGGATTATGATTGTGATCTTGAAGAGAGAATCCAGCTGATTACTGACTATATGGATTATGGGGTGGAACCGGAAAAAACCGGAGAAATCCGGAGAGATGCCCTGAAAATTGCCGATATTCTGGGATTGAATTCAGAGATTTTGAATTATGCGGAAAAATATATAAAAGACCAGGAGTAACATATGGAAAGCAAGCTGGGACTATCAGCCAAAAGAATTGCACAATGCCGGAATAGAGCAAATGAAATTGTAAAACCGGTTCAGACATATATACGAAAGCACACCACGGATTCTGTGGAAAGGGCCACTTTGCGTCTGCTGGGAGCAGATTTAATCAATAGTGATGGGATACCCGTTCCCAATATCATAGTGGATCAGCTGAAAGATAAAATACAAGATGGAGTAGCCCAATTCTATATCAATGCTCTTTTGAAATTAAACTGTACCCCTGGAGAACTAAACAGGAAAATTGCAGAAGGTCTTCGTATTCCAGAAATAGAAATGGTCGATAAAAAATATATTGAGGAAAAAGGTCGGGAGCTGGTTCAGGAGTTCTCTCTAAAAGTAAAAAAGCACCGAGTATTCCGACAGGAGCAGATCCTTCGGGCAGCTATTAAGCAGCCATCTCCTTTACTCTATGTTATTGTTGCCACAGGGAATATCTATGAAGATGTCAAACAGGCCCGGGCTGCAGCAGAACAGGGGGCTGATGTTATTGCCGTTATCAGGACCACAGCTCAGAGCCTTCTGGATTACGTTCCCTATGGACCGACTACGGAAGGGTTTGGCGGAACCTATGCCACACAGGAGAATTTCAGAATCATGAGAAAAGCTCTTGATGAGACCGGAGCAGAAGTGGGCCGGTACATTCGTCTGGTCAATTACGCATCGGGTTTATGTATGCCTGAAATCGCTGCAATGGGTGCACTGGAAAGGCTGGATATGATGCTCAATGACTCCATGTACGGTATCCTATTCAGAGATATCAATATGTACAGAACTTTTGTAGATCAGCATTTTTCCAGAATGATCAACAGTTTTGCTGAAATTGTTATCAACACGGGAGAAGACAATTATCTGACGACCTCCGATGCCTATGAAAAAGCCTATACGGTTACGGCTTCTCAGCTGATAAATGAAAGTTTTGCCCGTGCATCGGGAATGCCTGAAAAACTGATGGGTCTGGGCCATGCTTTTGAAATGGATCCTTCAATAAAAAACGGATTTCTCTTTGAACTGGCACAAGCTCAGATGGCTCGTGAAATTTTCCCCCATGCCCCTCTCAAATATATGCCACCGACAAAGTATATGACGGGAGATATATTTCGGGGATACGCTATGAATACCCTTTTTAATTTTATTGCAAAAGCGACTAATCAGGGTATTCTCCTGTTGGGGATGCTCACCGAAGCAATACACACACCATTTATGCAGGATCGTTTTCTTGCCATTACCAACGCGAAATATGTCATGAATAACATGGGGGATCTACTCTCTGATATGGAGTTTAAGACTGATGGAATCATGCAGAACCGAGCGCAGGATGTTCTTTGTCAGACGGAGAGCTTTCTTGAAGAGGTTCAGGGCAAAGGGCTTTTTGATGCGGTTGAAGATAAAATGTTCGCTGATATCAGCCGGCCGAAAAATGGCGGGAAAGGTTTTGGGGGAGTCTACGAAAAATCTGAAGGCTATTGGAATCCCATAGAGGATTACCTGATGAAAGAATTGAACATAATGGTGGAGGTTAAGTGATATGATGATTAAAGCTTATGGAGATACGCTGAATGACGGAGCGGTACAGTTATCTTTTACCTTACCTGTTGCCGCCGGACCCAAAGCCGATGAAGCTGCCAGGATCTATATGGGAAAACTCGGGTTTGAAGAGTGTGAAGTCGTCCATTCCAATCCTCTATCTCAGGATTTCACTTTTTTTGTGGCTTATGGGAAAAGTTCCGCCTCTCTTGATTTCTCAAAAGTGGTGGTTAAAGAAGTGGAAACCACTATGGATTTTAATGAAGTGAATCGTTTTATTAAAGAAAATTTGAAAAGGAAAATTGTTGTTGTCGGTGCCTGTACAGGATCAGATGCCCATACCGTCGGTATTGATGCCATCATGAATATGAAGGGCTATGACCACCATTACGGTCTGGAGAGATACCCGGAAATAGAGGCTCATAATCTAGGTGCCCAGGTTGCTAATGAGGATCTGATTGCCTATGCGGATAAAGTTCAGGCAGATGCCATTCTCGTTTCACAAATTGTGACTCAGAAGGAAGTTCACATCCATAATATGACAAATTTCATTGAACTGATGGAAGCGGAGGATCTGAGAAATAAAATGGTCATTTGCGCCGGAGGTCCTAGAATAACCAATAAAATGGCTCTTGAAATAGGCTTTGATGCAGGATTCGGGAGAGGTTCCTATCCGGAACATGTGGCTTCATTTCTGGCTGAAAAAATTCTGGAAAAAGAGAGAGGTGATAGAAATGAGTAAAGTCTATATAGTCGATGCCGCCAGAACGGCAGTCGGATCATTTGGAGGCTCTATGGCTCCTCTCTCGTCGGTGGAACTGGGGACAACCGTCGTCAAAGAACTGATTAGGAGAAACCATCTCGAGTCTGATTCCGTCGATGAACTGCTCATGGGCTGTGTGCTCCAGTCCGGCTCAGGACAGAATGTGGCCCGTCAGATAGCCGTGAACTCCGGTATCTCTGTCGATAAAACGGCCATGACAATCAATATGGTCTGCGGATCGGGATTGAGAACAGTCTCCCTGGCGGCCCAGGCCATTAAAGCCGGGGATGCCGGTCTGATCATAGCCGGCGGAACGGAGAGCATGTCCAATGCTCCCTATATCTCCCGTGATGCCAGATTCGGCGGGAGAATGGGCAACCTGACCTTAGTCGATACAATGATAACTGACGGATTGTGGGATGTCTTTAACGACTATCACATGGGGATCACTGCGGAAAACGTTGCGGAGAAATACAACATCTCCCGGGAAGACCAGGACCTGTTTGCCTATAATTCTCAGAAAAAAGCCGCTGAAGCGCAGAAAACCGGGAAGTTTGAAGATGAAATAGTGTCGGTATCTGTCCCAAGACGAAAAAAAGATCCCCTTGAATTCCGGACCGATGAATACATAAGAGGGGAC
>JAEINM010000395.1 GCA_016342385.1 Spirochaetaceae bacterium
TGTCCATGGCCATCGTCATTATGTTTACCATACTGCTCTTTCAGATGAAATCCTTTGCCGAAGTATCACTGGTCATGATGCTGATTCCCATGGGGTTCATGGGGTCAATCATCGGTCATTACATTGTGGGGATCCCCGTGTCCTTTATCAGTTTTCTTGGAAGTATTGCTCTGGCGGGAATTATCGTCAATGATTCGGTTGTATTTATAGATAAATACAATAAGCTGTATAAACAGGAAGGACTCTCCGTTGAGGAAGCCATTTACCAGGCGGGAATCCAGCGTTTCAGGCCGATTATCATGACAACTCTGACAACGGCTATTGGACTGGCTCCCCTGATTTTTCAGAAGAGTACAGGCGGTCAGTTTCTTATTCCCATGGCTGTTTCTGTGGCCTTCGGTCTCCTGTTCGGAACGACTATTACATTGCTTATGCTTCCATCGGCCTTGTTGATTATAGATGATTTTAAAAAGATGAGGGACAGGAGAAAAACCGCAAGGACAGTTCGCAACCTCCCTATGCTATCGGTCGAAATGCCAGACAGGAAGAAGGTCCTGGTTTAATTTTCAGTAGAGACGCAGGATTTTGCCTCTCTACTGGTATCATAGGTCACTATAGATCAATCAGTCTTTATACTTTGTATAAATTCATAAAACTCTATTCCCGAAGGGTAGTAATCGTTATTTTTTATCCACATTTTTGCCGGGGAAAAGAGCTTGTTTATAAAATTACAGGCAGCTCCGTGGGCAACTGTACTATTTCCCTCTTCATCGAAAACAATATTGCAACTCACCTGGCTGTTGTGGTTCCAGTTCTTCTGAATTTCATTGCGAAGAAAAGGGAGTAGCATATACTGATATTCTGTTATATTGCCGGTAAAAATAATCTGGGATAGATTCATTGAATTGATGAGAAGTGCCAGGTTCGTGGATAGCTCCATAAGTACTTTCTTCACAAGATTTTCATTTTCAGGGAGTTTTTTTGTCTCTTCTATTGTTAAATCAAATTGTGAAAAGTTATGTCTGGACTTGAAAAGACTCTGAAACTCTCCTGCTGTATAATCTTTACCATGAGTGATATCTCCATTGCAGTATATACCAAGTCCAATAGCGATTCCTCCTTCTGCATTAAAATCTATCTGAGATTTTCTGAATTCGCCAAGGATTGTCAGGAAATTATTCTCTCTGTTGTTTTTGTTTTTCAGGAGATGATTGTAGCAGCAGCAGTTGGCATCATTTTCTATCAGTACAGGAAAGGGGTAATCGCTGGTTCCGTTGTAGATCTTTACAGGAGAGTGAACTCCCAATGGATCAGATCTGTAGACTATACCCTCAAATGGATTGATCGGACCGGGTATTCCGAAAGATATCCCCAGAATAGGAAGGTCTCTGTTTTTGCAGAGATTGACAGCTTTAAGAATCGATTGATTGATTAAATCCTGAAAACTACTATAGCTTTCACTATTGAAGATTTTTTCAAATATGATTTTGCCCTTTAAATCGGTGACACAGAAAATGGTGAAATCCGTGTTGATTTCAACTCCGATAACATAGCCGAAGTTTTCATTGACTGCCAGAACTTCCGCTTTTCTTCCACCTTTTTCTCCACTAGCCAGTTTATCTTTTGATATGATAATTCCATCCTCAATAAGAGGTGTCAGAATTTTGGTGATAGTAGATTTATTAAGTCCAACAAGATCAGCTATAGCTGTCCTGTTTACAGCCTCTTCCTGCCATATAATCTGTAGAATTCTTGATATAGCATTCGAATTTTTGATTAACATTGGAGCTGATCCTTAGAATTTTGAATTGGTTTTGTCGTTATTTTATCAGGGAATAAAAAAAAAATCTATTGAGTCTGAAGGAATGAACTCCTGTCTTTATAAACCGGACAGGAGTTCATTTCTGTTTTATTTTACGGGAAACTGTATCCGTAGGGGAACCGATAATCTGTATTTGTGTAAGTTGCAGTTCCTCCCATAGAAGTATCCATCATGATGGAATCATCAGCATCATCAATGTCATTCGGCCATGTGACAGGGAGTGTTCCTGTAAAAGGTTTATCTCCGAAAAGAACGTCGGTCATACCCAGCCCTTCCGATCCGGGAAGCCATGCCATTACCAGAGCATCCCAGTTATCAACATAATCTTCTATCAGCAGTGGTCTTCCGGCCATGATAATTGTAACGACAGGTTTACCGGAAGCCTCAGCAGCGTCTATGGCAGCCTCATTTCCACCTAGAGAATTGTTTCCACCAATGATAGAAAGAGGATTAAGTCCGTCCTCATCACCATCTCCCTCTGCATAAGAAGATTCCCCAATGGCCAGTATGACTACATCGGCTTCAGCTGCTGTAGTCACCAGGGTGCCTCCCGCAGCGATAATGGCCTCTCTCAGGCTGGTTCCCCCGACGACCATGGAATCAGAAGTTCCCTGCCATCCAATAGTCCATCCGCCGCACTGAACACCAAGATCATTGGCCGCGGGACCGGTTAGATAAATATTAGTGGATTTAGCCAGGGGCAGTAATGGACCGGCTCCTACAGTATCGTTTTTCAGAAGTACCATGGACTCGGCTACAAGGTCTCTTGCCACAGCTCTCACCTCGGCAGATCCCACTGCTTCTGGCGTTTTGAGATAATCATCTGTAAACAGACCGGCCTGATATTTGAAAATAAGATTCCGTTTCACCGCATCATTTATCCTTGACATGGGGATGGCGCTTCCCATATTGGCAAGAATTATATTGTATACGGCTTCCCAGCTGTGTGGCTGCATCAGAAGGTCTATTCCCGCATTTATGGCCTGAATCACACTGGCTTCCAGATCACCACCCACGACTTGATCAACACCATTCCAGTCAGAAACAATGAGACCCTCAAATCCCAGAGTATCCCTTAAAACCGTTGTTAGATAATAAGTGCTGCCGTGAACTTTTGCACCATCAACACTATTGTATGTGGCCATAATTGATTTAGTCCCTGCAGTAATGGCTGCCTCGTAGACAGGCAGGTTGATTCTCTGCAATTCACTATCCCCTACTATGACATCACCCTGATCATCTCCCTGGTCTGTGAGACCATCGCCAATGAAGTGTTTTGTTGTGGACATGATTCCCTCTGCTTCCAAACCGGTAACATAAGCTGCCCCCAGAGGAGCGGCCAGAGCCGGATTTTCACTGAAGCTCTCATAGGATCGACCCCACCGGATGTCCTGGACGACGGATACGGCCGGAGCAAAGTTCCAGTTTAATCCCGTAGCGTGAATCTCTTTTGCCACCATGCGTCCCATCTCTTCCATCAGTGCAGCATTGTTTGCCGCTCCGAGACCGATGTTGTGGGGGAATATGACTGCACCTTTGACATTATTGTGGCCGTGGACTGCGTCTATTCCGTAAACCAGGGGTATTTGTGAGCTGGAATTTCTGGAGGCAAGCTGCATTTCATTGTACATCTCGACCCAGTCCGTCGGCGTATTGCCTATGGGAGTACTACCTCCACCACTTAAGATAGAACCGATATTGAAATTTACAATTTCAGCTATAGTTATTCCATTGCGTTCTGCCTGAAGCATCTGACCGGCTTTTTCTGCATTACTCAATAGAGGAATGATTTTGTCAATATCTGCTTCACTTGTAATATCAATACCTTTGATTGAAAAGTATGTTTCTGTTTCTGTCTCTTGAGCGATTTCTTCAGTGGGCTGTTTGCAGCCGATAAATATCATGCTGATAATTGTTATCAGCAATAGCAATTTTTTCATTTTATTATCTCCCTGGATATTTTATTCATATTAAGAGGATCATACGCCTGTATTTCTTATCCGTCAATAAATAGTTTCATAAATATTTAAACTCACTTGGCGTAATAATATTTGATTTATTGGAGAAAAAGGAATTTTGAACTTGTTAAGTCGTACTCATTAATGGTTATAGCGTATCT
>JAEINM010000396.1 GCA_016342385.1 Spirochaetaceae bacterium
CCGAGAGGGGACAATAAATTCACCACATCGGGATAGGTGAATATGGCTCCTTTCATTTTATTTTCTCCGGGGTGCATGTTATAACCTCTGGCCCGGGAAAAATCGGCTTTCTCCAGATTGCATCCGCTGAATATGGTGTCAGTAAAATCCACTTCTCTGAAATTGGCTCCAGTAAGAATTGTTTTAGCGAATTCACTGTTCTGAATCCGGCATTTATAGAAGCTTTTATTTTTCAAATCAAATTCTGAGAAATAACACTGACCGATAATTGATTCTGAGAAGTCCGAATAGAATTGATACCCGTTGCAGTCGGAAAAGTTCATTCCCCGGAGGCGACACTCTTTAAACTCGCAATTGGAGAACCCTGTGCTATTTACTTTGATAATAGTCAGTTCACAATTATCAAATACACAGTTTCTGAATACACTATAGGAAAAATCGCAGTCACTGAACCGGCAGTTTTTAAAATGGCAGTCCTGAAAGTTCTTTCCCGAAAGTGATTCAGAGTCGATGTCAATTTTTTCGAAGAAATCATCTTCATAATCTTCAATGTGGGGATCGCTTAAGTTCATGGGAAAAGGATAGCTTTTTTTATTTACATAATGCTAGTGCAGTGATGTAAAAAATCTTCACTAATAAAAGTTGCAACCTTAAATCCTGAGTTTATCGTGTTCTGACAAAAATAATCAGGAAAATAGAACAAATCATGTATAGAATCTTGTTATAGGGAGCATAAGGAGGATCACACATGAAAAACATTATTATTATGACTTTATTTATGACCGGAGTATTTTTATATGCTACAGAAAATACTTTTTCTATTTCAGGTGAAATCGAGTTCCGTAAAAAAGGTACGATTTATATTGCATTGGTGAGTGAAGAGTATGAAAGGACTGAAAATCCAGTTCCTGAATATAGTCTGGTTATCGATGAGGATGTTTTAGACATGAAAGCAAAAAATATTTCATTTCGTTTTACGGATATACCTGAAGGTGTTTATGGAATTAGAATCTTTCAGGATCTTAATAACAATGCAAAGCTTGATTCTGGCGCTTTCGGACCTAAAGAACCATGGGGTATGTCAAATAATATACGTCCCGCCTTTAGAGGCCCCACTTTTGATGAAATAAAATTTGATGTTTTTTCTAATATCAGTGGAATGAATATTATTCTAAAATAGTATCAGCCCTATTCTGCTTTAATATTAATTGTTAAACATTTTTTCTTAGAAGACATACGGTAAAGGGTAAGTGCTCAAATCTTTTAATCTCAATTTCTTTAAACCCATAATCTAAATACCATTCCTTCAATATGGTATTTTCATTTATAATTCCTATAGAAATCTCTTTTCCACCTAATCGTTTAACTCTATTAAAGACGAAATCTATCAATTGTAAACCATAACCATGATGTCTCTGAGATGGTAAAACAGCTAACTTTTCTAAATAATACAATCCATTTTCGGCATTTTCTAATGCAACAAAACCAATACAGGATGAATCGACAAAGGCACCATACATCTCAATCCCTTTTTTATTCATCTCATGTAAATGTTCAAGTTCTATGAATGCAGGATTACTAGAACCATTTTCCTTAGTGATCTTAAATTCTTCAGCAACAGTTAAATAAGATTCTCTAATGACACTTACAACACTTTCAAAATGACTATCAATTTTTTTTATTTTTATGTGACTCACTCAAATATCCTTTTTGTGGATTATTTTAGTACTTATTCGTCATTGTTGTATATCCAAAGCCCCATTTGTAAAATATTTATTCACTTTCCAGCTGATAACAACTCCCCATAAAAGGTTGGCATAGAGAATTTCGGGCAGGTGCGCCATCCTGACGAATCCGGGCATAAGAAAATTGGGAATTAGCAGAGCAGATGACATTAAACATCCGAATACAATTCCCGTAATCAGAGCTTTCTCCCAATGTGATCCTTTCTGATATTTTTGTAAGGCAATTGCCAGCAGAATCCAGATTGAAGCTCTTGGGATCTGCATGAGATAACCGATGGGAACCAATGACATATCCATCGCACCTTCTACAGAGAAATAATACTCTGAAACTCCTTCCACGTTCATAGGAATGAGAAAGCCGGCACAGAAATATATGATAAACCAGAGAATAATCCAGCCTGTCCACGATAATATAAGTCTTTTAGACCAGAAGAACGGTTCTGTTTTTTCATTCTCTTTTTTTTCACCTCCCCAGAGGTAGGCAAGGGTAAACCCTATAACAACTGAGATTATCAGTCCGTTTAATAAATTGACCATCTGAAAAGATACGGAATAGATATTCCTCATAAAGACCAGGCTTTCAATTGTATTCAGCACATGGTTTATAGCAAAAAAGATTAGTGATAAAAGTATAGCAAGATTTTTTTTTGCTAGTTTTGAACGATTGGACACCAGAGCCAATACTGAGATCTGTATAAAGGCAACCGTAAATAAACCCATTAGAGTTTCCTTCTGACCGGGCATTTCTATATGACTCAGGTCAATACCGAAAAGAGGTGTAATCAGTGCTCCTGTTAGCGAAGTCACCAGAATGTAGACAAGTACAGAAATGAAATATTTTACAAATAAGATCAGCGATTTTTTCATAATATTCTCCTACTAAAAAAATACAGCTGGAAGAATGAGAAAGATATGGGTAATTAGGCCTGAATTAAAGGAAACGATATGGGAATTTCTACCTATTTGATAAGGTTTACCAGATCAACCCTGCTTTTTGCTCCTGTTTTTCTGTATATGTTGTAAATATGGTTTTTTACTGTACTGAAAGAAATATTTAAGTCCGAGGCGATCTCTTTATTGCTGTTACCACGCAAAATAGCTTGAACAATTTCGACTTCCCGGGCTGTGAGCTCCCATTTATTGATAATTTCTTTGGATACATCAATATTATTCAATTGATTCATAGAACTATCTTTAAATTGAGCCATTGTCAGAAAATTCCAGCAGAGAAAAATGAGGGGGATATTAATGACGTACTCACCGAGAAATCCATATAAAAACTTCAGAACCAGTTCAGCAGAGATTACAATAAGTGTAAATAAAAGAAACAAGATCCATGATTTATTATCTTGTGCATAATTTTTATCTACTGAATTTCTTCTGGCAAACCATATGGAGATAGGAATAAATATTGAAACACCAGCTATTATAGGAAAAAGAGTCAATTTTGTATCCCATAAAATGAATTGAAATATTGCCAGAATGACAAAAAAGAAAGGCATTATATTCCAGAATCTTCTCATTTGGACAGATATCTTTTTTGTATTGATTATAAAGCTGAACCTGGATAAAGCCCTGCACAAAATACCCATAAATAATAATATAAGAGTGATAAAAATAGACATGATAATAGGAGATTTAATTACGTTGACTCTTAAATACAGTACGATCAGGCTGGAGACCATTAAAAAAGTGTAGGAAAGATGAACGCCAATATATCCCTTCATGTAAGGAGTATTATTTCCATATTTCATAATCAGATAAATAATAGAGGTTATACCGCTGAATCCTGAAAGCAGGTAAAGCAATAAGATGAAATGTGTCATAGAAGAGATTATAGCATATCCAGTTGTAATTCCCCTCAATAATTAATGTTTGTCATAAGTAGAAAAAACCTTAGAATTGGCCATGTCCTGCCTGAGGGGTGAGGTTTAGCCAGATGAGGTCACCTCGCTCTGGGATGTATTGTTGTTTCACCAGGATTAATAATGTTCTGAATTTGAAATAAGGACACAGTAGAGAAGTTCTCCACTTTATTAAGACAGTAATAGTTTTATATTCAGGATTTACAATTTTTATATAAAAAAGGTATTTATGGGTAATAGTATGTCCGAAGGAGGGGGGGGCAAGAAAATTCGCAATTTCTCCCCTTCGGGGAGA
>JAEINM010000397.1 GCA_016342385.1 Spirochaetaceae bacterium
AGCCAAAAAAATCATGGCCTGGGCGGGAATTGCCCAGATTGACGGGGCACACAATGCCAATGCAACAGCGCGGGATGCCTGGAAGGTAATGCCTGAATTGATGGTTCAGCACGGATTAAACTCCATCTTTTCTGTAAAAGTGGGAATGGATAAAGAAAATATCTGCCTTTCAACAGTACCGCCCACAGCTCCTCCGGCTCCCTGTATGAGACTGGACCTTCCCTATGCTGTGGCTTTGAGAGAAGTCTTTTCTCAGTACAAAATGAGGGCCCAGCAGAATACAAAATATATGGGATCTTCTACACGGGAAGCTACGGTTACCCATACTCTGAATCTTCTTATCTCCAAAATGACCAGAGCGGAGATCCAGTCCACTATCACTCCCGATGAAGGGCGGAATGTCCCCTGGCACATTTACAATATGGAAGGTGTCGACTCGGCAAACCAGGCATTTGCCGGTATGGACGGTCTGACAGAGATGCTTGAAATCAAGAGAGATAAAGGTGAGCTGGCCGATAAAGTGCGGGAACTGAAAGAGAGAGCTGTGCTCTATCTTGAGGAGATGGTTGAAGCCGGCGGTTATTTCAATGCTGTCGAGCAGGGTTTTTTTGTCGATTCCGGTTATTATCCCGAACGAAATGACGATGCCATTATTCGTCATATAGATGGGGGAATCGGAGCTGGAACTGTTTATGAACGGGCTGATGATTACATGGCTCCCGTTACAGCGCACTTCGGATATAACAATCTTGAGCAGTATGGAGAAGCGGCTGTCGAGGATCCTTCATCATTAATAGGCGGCGGTACTTTTGAGAAACCGGAAAAAATTATTTTTATCGATGAACTCGATGATGTGGATAACGTGAATATCCGTATGAAAGAAACTGATATTTACCGTGAGAAAAATATCATAAAGCCCGAGATGGAATGGATGGGAGACGGTGTCGTTCAGACCACCATGTTCCTTCCGACAGACGAGAGGACAGCCTCTTTTGCCGCTATAGAAGTGGGAAAAAAAATGGGTCTTGAGGAAGTGGAAGTCATTCATACAGAGGTCATGCAGGCTGCAGAAGGGACTAGAGTGGAGATCAAGGGGAAATTTCAGCATACAATTGATCTGGATACTCTTGTGGTACCTCCCGCACCGGAGATAATGACTTTTGAAGAAATCTGCGCAGCAATAAAAGCTAGACCGATGAAAATTGTAGCGGCAACAGTTGGAGAAGATGAACATTCTGTAGGTCTTCGTGAAGTCATAGATATTAAACATGGTGGAATTGAAAAATTCGGTATTGAGGTTCATTATCTGGGGACGTCCTGCCCTATTGAAAAACTGGTTGATGCTGCGATAGAGTTAAATGCTGACGCTATTCTGGCATCGACGATTATAAGCCATGATGATGTTCATTATAAAAATATGAAAAAGATTCATGACTACTGCATTGAAAAAGGAGTCCGTGAAAAACTTATGGTTTGTGCCGGAGGAACTCAGGTTTCTCCTGAAATCGCAAAGAATTACGGGGTGGATCAGGCATTCGGCAGAGGTTCCAATGGAACCCAGGTAGCGACTTTTCTCGTGAAAAACAGGGAAGAAAGAGGTCTGTAAATTGTATGTAGATGTCTTGACGGCGGAAATCGGTAGTACGACGACTGTGGTCAATGCCTTTATCGGAATGGGATCGTCGAAACCCCGCCTTACCGGGCAGGGTTTTGCTCCCACCTCGGTTGAGGAAGGAGATGTCACTGTAGGCTTAAACGGTGCCATCGATAATTTAAAAAAGAGTCTCAAAACAGAAGATCTGTCGTGGGGCAGATTCCTTGCTTCCAGTAGCGCGGCAGGTGGTCTGCGAATGACTGTCCATGGCCTTGTTTACGATATGACTGTCCGTGCCGCCAAAGAGGCGGCACTGGGAGCAGGAGCTAATATTCATCAGATTACAGCAGGACGAATGCGCAGGACTGATCTGAAGACGCTGGTCTCCATTAAACCGAATATAATAATGATAGCCGGCGGGGTCGATTATGGGGAACGTGATACAGCTTTGGATAATGCTGAAAGAATTGCTGAACTGGATCTGAAAATTCCTGTCATTTATGCGGGAAATATTCAAAATCATCAGGAGATAGAGGAAATATTTCGCCATAGTGGCTCACAATTATATATTGTGGATAATGTCTATCCGGCCATCGACAGGCTGGAAGTTCTTCCGGCACGAAAAGTGATACAACAGGTTTTCGAGGAGCATATCGTTCATGCTCCGGGTATGGAAAAAATCCGCCATCTCGTAGATGGTCATGTTATCCCCACACCCGGGGCCGTCATGGAAGCTACAAGATTTCTGAAAAATAAATTGGGAGATCTTATGACATTTGATGTGGGAGGTGCCACAACAGATGTCCATTCTGTCACTGATGGGAGTGAAGAGATCAACAGGATCCAGATTTATCCCGAACCCGATGCCAAGAGAACAGTCGAGGGAGATCTCGGTGTCTATGTGAACAGAATGAATGTTTTTGAACTTTCTGATAAAAAACGACTGACAGATAAAACCGGAATAGAAGAAGAAAAGCTGGAAGAGGCTATCCGGGCATTGAAAGCTATTCCGGAAAACGAACATAATAGAATCATTGTCCAGGAACTGGCCTATACGGCATTGAAGATCGGATTGCATCGCCATGCGGGAAAATACCGCGATTCCTTTGCTTCCGGGGGAAAGAAAACGGTCGCCATGGGTCGTGATCTCACAGCCTTAAAGTATATTATAGGTACTGGTGGTGCCTTAACCAGGCTGGGTGTGGGAGCCGAGTTAATCGCCGAAGTGTTTTTGAATGGGAATAAATATGATCTGTTGCCTCCGGCACTGCCGAAGGTTCTGATTGATACAACATATATTATGGCCTCTCTCGGTGTTCTGAGTAGTGAATTCCCCGAAGATGCCGCATTATTATTTGAAGACTATCTGGAGGATAGGAACTAATGGCCGGTCCTGAAATATTGGTTGATATAAAAAAAGTGCGTGAAAATACAAAGACTCTTGTTGATTTCTGTAAAAATAGAGGCATTTCTGTAACCGGTGTAACAAAAGTAACCTGTGGAATGCCTTTAGTCGGACAGGCAATGCTAGAGGGAGGTGTTGTCAGTATAGGAGAATCGCGCATCGAAAATATTGAACGATTGCGGTCCAGTGGAATCAATGCACCCATAATGATGCTGCGAATTCCACCTCTTTCCCAGGTTGATGAAATTGTAACAACTGTTGATATTAGTCTGAATTCAGAGTTCCCGGTTATCAGGTCTTTATCAGAAGCGGCTGTTAGAAAGGGAAAGGTTCATAAGATTATCCTCATGGTAGACCTCGGGGATTTACGTGAAGGAATCTGGCCTACTGATTTAATGGCGGTCACACGAGAGGTCATTGACCTGAAGGGCGTTAAAATTGCCGGTTTAGGGACAAATCTGACGTGTTTTGGCGGTGTATTGCCTTCGAGGAAAAATATGAACGAACTGGTCGGATATGCCGAGGCCATTGAAGAGACATTCAAGGTGAAACTGGAGGGAACTCCTCTTCCCTTCCCCTGCTCATGGAGGGCGATATGCCTTCAAGAGTGAACCATCTCAGGCTGGGAGAGTCCATTCTTCTCGGTCGCGAAACGGTTAAAGGGACTGTGTGGCCGGGATGTCATCATGATGCTTTTCAATTATCTGCTGAAGTTATTGAGCTTAAGAAAAAACCCTCGGTTCCCATAGGTGAAACCGGTATGGATGCTTTTGGACAAACACAGACATTTTCCGAAAAAGGCAATATTCTCAGAGCCATACTCAAGGTCGGTAGAGAGGATGTTGTCATTGATAATCTCACTCCGGTCAATAAGGGGATTTCAGTTCTCGGCGCCTCAAGCG
>JAEINM010000398.1 GCA_016342385.1 Spirochaetaceae bacterium
TTTCTTTGTTACCGCCGACAGTCCTGGTCAAAAAACCTCATTCTGAGGATCTTTTCCCAGAACTATCGGCGTTTAAAATGGCGATTTGATACGTGGCACCGCTGACCGTTTCGGTAAAAAATTCCTCACACTGAGGATGAGGAAGTCGACATCTATGAAAGTGCCAATATGTTCATGCAATAAGTTTCATTTTTTTCTCTCCTCTATTAATAATAATTTTTAATTTTTTACGTTTTTCATCTACATCACGTGTTTTGTTCCATTTAAATTCTTCACCCCGTTTGAGCATATAATAAGAACATACAAGTATTTTCCGGATCATAGCGTTGGCCATGATCGGTCAGCGGTTTTCCTGAACCACGAATTCTTTTCTTAAGTATGATTATTTTTCAAATAATTCCTTAAATAGAGCTTTTGATTGTTCCAATTCTAACTTTGCAATAATATATGGTTTTAATCTTTTTTAGCTGTATCAACCATCATTTCCATAAAATCCAAAGAATGAATTTGAAATAACAACAACGAGGAACCAAACTCCTTTCAGTATTGATTAGCTCTTGGTAAATTCAATTTTTTTCTATATTTATTGAATTTAGAAAAATATAAATAATGTTAAGACTATGAGAAGAGGTGAAAGTGAGGTAAATTTATGATAGAGTATGTCAGGGGGATGAGTATGTCATCAGAAATTGAAAATTATGAAATGATCGGTCACATCGATAAAAATCATCATTTAATTATTGATGGTGAAGTCCCTTTTGAACCAGGAGAAGTTAAAATCATTGTATCTCCTACAAAAAAAGAAGACAAAAAATCTAAAGCAGATAGGTTCAATTCATTCCGTGGGGCTCTGAAAGACTGGAAAGTTGATGGTCTTGAATTTCAGAAAGAACTGAGAAAAGAATGGGATGATAGATGAGATATTTATTAGACACTAATGCTCTCGTTTATTTTCTGGAAGATGCTGTAACAGGTTTTCAGGGGATTGAAGATGGTGACGAAGTTCATTTTTCATTTATTACCTGAATTGAATTATTTTGCGGAAAGATTGATGAAGAAGAGATTTTCACCATAACCCGCTTTCTCAAGGAATTTAAAGAATTTACAGTGGATGAAGGAATTGTAGAGAGAACTATTTATGTCCGTAAAAAGTACGGATTGAAAATCCCCGATGCCATTATTGTGGCCACTGCCATTGAGAAAGATCTAACTCGGATCACTGCAGATAAAGAGATCCTGAAAAAAGTAGATGACATAAAATTGATTGATCCTCTAAAATGACCTTAACTCCATAATAAAGTATTATTTATTGAAATCAGCCCTAATTGATCAGCATTCCAACCCTCACCCCCGGCCCCTCTCCCAGAAGGAGAGGGGAGTATAAATATTTCAGCCAGTTATCGGGGAGGATTGGTTTATTCAGGTCTTCTCGATATTGCAAGAGGACTGAGGCAAAAGGAAACTTAAGCAGAAAAAATCGTCTGGCATATCCTTAGGAATCGACAGTTTCTGGGACTCAAATTCCGTAGACAGCATCAGATTGGTCTTTATATTGTTGATTTTTATTGTGATCAATTAAAACTGATTCTGGAACTCGATGGAAATATACACCAGACAAAAGAACAGAAAGAGAAAGATAAACAAAGAGACGAATACTTAATATCAGAAGGTTTTACAATATTACACTATGAAAATTATGTTGTTCTCCATAATCTAGAATTGATGTTCCAAAAAATTGAAAAACTACTTCTTCCTCCCTCTCCTTTTGGGCTGGTCGAAAGCAAGCTTTCTGCTCGCCCATGCGACCAGAGGAGAGGGCCGGGGTGAGGGTTCTTAGATTATGAATTTGGAAATAACAAGAACGCTGAACCAGACACTGCAATCGTCGCTGAGGCTCCTTTTCCGGTGCAGGTTAGCTTAAATGAATGAAATCCTCACCCATAAAGCTGCAATAAATCACGCCAATCAAATCAATCAGGAAAATCATGGTTCAGACCAGTGGTAGTAGTGTCTCGCTCCAGATTTCTGTATCTTTTATCAGCAGAAAGGTTGAAAAGGATACTGTTAAAACTTCAACCCAGAACTAGCCCCAAAGAAAACAGTATCCCGAAAATCAGAGACAGCTTGGCCGTACCCCCGAGTGTCTTGTTCAATTCGCTCCCTGTATATTGCCCATTAACCTGTTTAATCAATGGAACTGCCATAGGCAGTGACAATATGGGCAGCAGCAGAAACCAGTTCACAGCTCCTGACAGGATAAATATAAAGGGGATAACATAGGGAAACAGAACCAGAAGAAGGTATTCTATTCTCGTCGCGCCCTCTCCCATCTTAACAGCCAGAGTCCTTTTTCCGCTCTTTTCATCAGTTACCCTGTCCCGGTAATTATTAACCACCAGTATGGCCGTAATATGCATAGCCGAAGGGAGAGATCCCAGAATCACAATGGGACTGAGACTCAGGCTCTGTACATAAAATGTTCCGCACACCGCTACCAGGCCGAAGAAGATAAAGACAAAGAGGTCTCCAAATCCATGAGAGGCCAGAGGGTAGGGACCTCCGCTGTAGGCCAGCAGAGAGAGGATAGAGGCAATCCCGATAACAATTATGGGAATCCCTCCAATAAAAACTAGATATAGGCCATCGAGAACAGCCAGCAATATAACGAGACCGATGGCAATTCTCATGCTTTTAAGGCTGATTAGACCGGACGCTGTTGCTCTCTGGGGACCGAGCCGTTCCTCTGTGTCCACACCTTTGACAAAATCAAAATAATCGTTGGCCAGATTAACGGCGATCTGCAGAAATAGAGCCCCGAGAAATGCCCCTATGGCCGGCAATAGGGAGAAACTTCCGGCTGACCAGGCCAGGGCCGATCCCACAATGACAGGAGCTGCGGCGGCAGGGAGAGTTTTAGGGCGGGTAACATCGATCCACGGCTGAATTCTGCTTTTTTTCATAGTGAGGAATCCTTTATTTTATGGCGCTATGAACGGCAATGGTGGCGAACATGAATTTTTTAACAATGATATTCTTAAATCCACAGCTTTTCATAATCTCTATTATTTCATCAGAAGTCTTGAAATTGACTGTTGATTCAGTCAAATAGGCATAGGCGGAATGGTTACCTGCCAGTATTTTTCCCATTAGAGGTATAATCAGTTTGAAATAGAGGGTGATAAAGGGTTTAAAGATATTCTTCCCGGGGGGCGTTGTATCGAGACAAACCACACGTCCACCTTTTTTTAACACTCTGTACTGTTCGGCAAAGGCTTTATTGATATTGTCGGCATTTCTCATGAGATAGCCCGAAGTCACCGCATCGAAACTGTTATCGTCAAAGGGGAGATTGAGAGCATCGGCCTGAATCCACCGGGCTTTATCCTCTCTGTCTCTTTGGCGGGCAATTTCCAGCATCGCTTCGGAAAAATCCAGGCCAGTAGCATGAACCTTGTACTTCTTTAGGGATTCAAAAATAATATCCCCGGTTCCCGTGGCAATATCCAGGAGTTTTGATCCATCCCTAAGGAGGCTTCTTTTTATCACATAGCGGCGCCAGTATCTGTCCATTCCAAAGGTCATCACTCTGTTCATTTTATCGTAATCAGAGGCAATAGTATTAAACATTTCCTGAATCTTTGAACTCACCTCTCCTCCTTTATCAGATGCTTTGACAGTTTTTTTTCAAGCAGTCCGATAAGAAGATAAAAAATAGCCCCCAATAGGCTTATGGCCAGAATTCCGGCATACATCTCTCTATACCGCAGTATCTGGTAGGATTTTACAATGATAAAATAACCCAGTCCATATTCTGTCAGAGACTGTTCGGCGAGAAAGAGAACCGCTATGGCCGTACTAATGGAGATTCTGATTGAAGTGAGAAT
>JAEINM010000399.1 GCA_016342385.1 Spirochaetaceae bacterium
GTTATTTTCGACATAGTCTATCAGTGCCAGAAATTCCGTGTTACTTCCCTCTGAAACCAGACTATCGTAGGATTCCAGTATATCCACTTTATCGGGGTCCACATAATCATAATGGGCCGCCAGATAATCTTCGTTGATTTTCTCCCGTATGTTATGTATCCCGTAATACTCCCCATTGATAAAAACTACTGCCGGTCTGTAAGCCTGTCGATCAACATCCATTCCATCTAATGCGCCCTGCAAAACAGCATCTCTGATCATGGTTCTATACCAGTCATCACCTGAAGTTCTTAGAATAAAGGATTTAAAATTGATAATCGCTTCATTATTATTATTTTTTAAATTATTGCCAAAAAAAGCATAGGGTATATTATTAGGCCCATATTTTGATCGTGCAAATATAGCAAGAGATTTTTGTGGAGCAATTCTACTGGCTCCTCCAAAGATACTGATTCCAGCATCCATCTTTATGACAAGATCTCTATTCTCATCAAAAAATTCCATATGGACAGGTTTCTCCCAACCCTGATAGAAGTTAAAAGGGAAGTCGTCAGAAGATCTGGGTCTTAATTCATTGGATGGATTATTACCCTCAACATAAATACCGGTCATATCATCAAATAAATCTGCCGGATCAATCACCAGGGAAAAAATGGCAAGGTTTGTGTCTTCGCCAATAAAATAAGTATTAATCATTTCTTTGCCCGGCAGTACTCCATTTTTGTAAATACAGGCCCTCACCAGAGTCGTTGAGGAGATGACAATTGGAGAATCGTAGAGATACCGCTTTGTATAGGTTTGAATCTCACTCTCTTCTATTGGGTCAATTTGTATATATTCATATGGAGGATCTGGATCCTCATCATATTCATTATACCCTGTTGTTATGGAATATTCTTCAGGGCCGGGAGGGGAACCGTCAAGCGTATAATAGATGATATCATCGGTATAAGAGGAACTCAGTTCCAATGTGATTTCCGAAGGATAAAAACCACTGGAGTAGGAAAAAACCAATTCTGATTCCGGTGAATCCTTGTCAAAAGAATAGTAATCTTCTGTGAAAAACAATCCGCAACCTGTCAGAGCCATCAATATAAATAAAAGAGAAACAACAGATAGAGCTCGGGGAATCGTGAACCTCATAGGAACAAACCTCTATAGTTTAATATACACATTGACACCGGCTTTGTGTTCATAATCCTTATTGTTGTAAAAATACTCACCCTCATAAAACAAAGCGAATTTCACATCATCATAAGGTTTAAAATTGACTCCACCCGTTGCCACCCATGAATCATCGGGCATATTGTACATGGAATTGAGCCTCATAACATCAAAGGTGGTAAAAAACTCCCATTTTTCCACAGCGAAACCAAGAGTGGCAAAAAGGTCGTAGGTCCAACCTTCACGGTCGTTGACTATATTGCGGATCAGGTGCTTCTCCATATATTCAACCAGGAAAAAGAGCTTTTTATCAAAAGTCAATTCAAAATCGATTTTGCCATAGAGGTCCTGACCCAGCTCAAAAACAGGAATATTGGCCTCAGTCACTTTAAAAAATATACCATAACCCAATTCCAGGACAAAAAAGAGAGAAAGATCCAGTTTTAGTGATTGTTTACTGCTGATTAAAACATTATTCAGCGTTATATCTTCATAAACGGTTCCCAGTCCGTTAAAGACACCGGCATCTATATTGAGAAAACCGAAAAGATCATTTATTGAGAATCCGACTCCACGGTCTCTCCCGGGAGCTATATCACCTGATCCCATAGAGTGGGATTGATAGGCTCTCTTGGTTCTACTTATAGTCGCTTCTTCTCCAAAGGGCACTTTCATCTGACCGATTGTCAATTGAATGTCCCTGGGAAAATTGAAATACCCATAGGCATCTTCAAGTAAATCTGTCATGTCCCCTTTTATAGCTCCGGACACATCAAAGGAGGTATTGAATCCAAAATTATCATCAAAATCACCGGCTATTTCAAGACCGATGTCAGGTGTGGAAAACTCCCAGTTTAAATAATCAAAGTCAAAAACAGTTCCCAGTAGAACTTTTGTATCTATGGAAAGAGTATTTTTTTTCTTGCTGGTCACCTCTATGGCAGAGAGAGTTCCCCCAATCAGAAGGAGGCACACTATCAATAATATAAATTTTCTCATTGGTTTGATGCTCCTTTCGTCGGGGTTATAAAGTATATCCAGTCAGCTGCACCATCAGTGCTTCGTCCCGATGATCCTGAACCTGTTTCAGGTATTTCCGCTAAAGAATCAATTATAAACGCATCCCGTGGTGCACTGAGGTAAATTCCATCGTTACCCGGTCCCGGACTCAATCCGAAATCGGCATTCAGAGTTCCACTGGCATCATTAAAGGTAATGACCAGAAATCCCCCTCCTGTAAGAAAGGTATTTTCCGGAATTTCCCATTTGATCAAATCCGATGGAGTATCGCTGAGATAAAAACCGGAGAGATTTATTGTACCGCTACCGCTATTGTATAGTTCTATCCAGTCAGCCGTATCGGGATTCTCGGCAGAAATCTCGTTGATAAACAGGATTCCCGCCAGTTCGGAATCTTCCAGAGAACCGCTATTGGCGAATTCCGGGAGCAGTAAACCGCAGCCAGTCAGGGTAAAGCCAAAGAGCAAAACCAGTATTATACGCATTAGAACTCTCCTTTTACATCTTCCTGGTTGTAAAAAACAACAATCCGGGCTGTATCGCGGAGGAAGTTAATTCTATCGATTTCAACACTGACAACAGGTAGACCTGTTCTCATCTTTAAATCTTCAATGAGTTCTTCTCTCTTTTCCGGTACAATCAGTTCAATTTTCTCATAGGTTATTTTCTGACTACGGAGATAGGCATTAGCCCAGACCCGGCTGGCAAAAGAACAGACCGCAAGAATAACCACATTGGCAAAGAGAATCTCCATTAAACTGATATTTGCCGTCACAGTCGAGTTTATAATGGCGACAATTATGGCGATAAAAAGAAAAGTCATCTCTCTTATGGGGATCTGACGGGTTCTGTACCTGAGAATAGAGAATACGGCAAACAGCCCAAAAGCGAATCCCGTATTCAGCTGCACAAGACTTAAGACACTGGCGACAAAAAAGACAAGAATATTGAATATATACAATACAAACATATAACCGGATTTTTTATTGAGCTTGTGATATATTCCGACTATCATAATGGAGATAACAGCAAGATCCAGAAAAAATCTGAAAAGTAAAAAAAGGAAAGATTGAGGATTTAAGAACTGCTCCCCTAAAAATTCTATATTCATGTTACCACCTTCTTATTACATTATATATATAATCATTCTAAATTGTACCCAGACATTTTTCTAAAGCTCTCATTTTTACCTTCATCATATTCTTTTTTACTTCATCATTACTATAAAGGCTGTAGATGCCCAGGCAGTATTTACTGATGCGAAAGGGATATATTCTCCTTTCATGCAATTTCTTAATAATTGTTGAATAATGATTATACTGGTCCTGTTTCACTTCGACTATTACCAGCCGCGGATAGGACTTCTCCGCCATATCCCTTTTGTAGGTTAATCCCAGATCTATGGTAATTCTCTCTGTCAGGTTCTTATCGGCAAGGGTTATTCTTGAAAAATGGATATTCAGAGATTTTTTTAATTCACGGGAAAAATCCGGTACATGCTTCTTTACATAGGACATAATGACCTGATTGTCCGAGGGGATACTGTTATCAAGCTTTTTTCTTTTCTTGGAGGTCCTGTTCTTATTGTTTTTCTGTTTGAGCTCAAGAAAGCTCTCATTATTATTTAAATAACTTCTCGTCCGTATTTTAAAACGGTTTTTTTTTCCGTTCTGGTGAATCCGA
>JAEINM010000400.1 GCA_016342385.1 Spirochaetaceae bacterium
AATCAGCAGTTCTATCAGGAAAATTCAGTGGTAAATTATCCCAACAATTACAACTTGACCAGGATTACTGAATTTAAGTATTTCCAGAAAAACCATAAAGACCTCCCTTCCCATACAATCATCTGTCAGGAACACCCTATTCCCTATGTCAAAGGGGTGAACGATCCCTATTATGTGGTTAATACGGAGGATAGTAGGCAGGTTCACCAGCAGTATAGGGATATTGCTGCAATGGTCGAGGGCTTAACCGTTCTGGGGCGTCTAGCGGAGTACAGGTATTATGATATGGATCAGATTGTAGCTGTGGCTCTTAATAAAGCTAGAAAGTTGTGTGTTAAGCCGGAAGTTGATGAAGTTCTGGAATTTTGAAGTAGTTTATACTATTGAACATATCTTTTTTATTCTTCCTTAGAACATCCTATTATTAAGGTAAATAATAGTATATCAAAGGGAGAAATATTTTTAATAAATCCAGGAAGTAATATGATTAAAACTTGCATCTATTCCTTTTATGACAGGAAAGGAATTGTCGACGACTCTGCTGTGATTATGCTAACACATCTCAAACAGGAATTTGACTATATCGTCATCGTCACTATGGGAGAATATGCTTCGGAATCGATTGATAAATTAAAGCAGTTTTCTGATAAAGTCATTGCCATTGAAAATACAACTTCATTTGGCGAAGGATATAGAAGGGGCTTTCTCTCAATCGACAGGTCCATTTTGCAGCGCAGTGAACTGCTGGCTCTGTGCAATAGTAATCTAATCGGTCCATTGTTCCCTGTAGCGTCTCTGTATCAATCGATGGATAGTGCTGATTGTGATTTCTGGGGGCTTGTTAAGCACTATCAGAGTATGTCTTCTCCCTATCCGCATAGGAAACTGGGGGGGATCCCGGAGCATGTCCAGTCAAGTTTTCTTGTATTCAAACAGACTGTTTTAAAGGGAGGTTCTCTCGAATCGTTTTTTAAAAACATGCCTTTCTTATCAGAAGAAGAGGAGACTTTAGGTGGATTTACCGTTCGAATCAACTCATATCTCGAAGAGAAAGGGTATATTCCCTTTGCCTTTATAGACGATGTTTTTTTTAAAGGTGTCTGTGGTAATCCCTATCTTTTCAAATCCTTTGCTCTGGTGAAAGAACATAAGCTACCGTTTATTGAGAAAACTCCATTCTATGCGGATTTGACAAGTAAAATTGAAAAAACAACAAATGTTGAACAACGTCGTTTGTTAACCTATCTGGATGAGAATAATTTATACTCTACGAGTGTTTTGTGGAAGAACCTTTTAAGAAATCACCACCTCTATCACCTTAAAAACAATTTAAATTTAAATTATGTTTTCTGTGACCAACAAGAGAGGAATTCTGTAACAGGTTCCTTGAAAATGGCTCTGTTTCTACATATATATTATATAGATTTACTTCCTATTTGCTTTTCCTATATTGAGAATCTTCCGGACGGTGTTGATATCTGGATTACAACTGATTCGGAGGAAAAAAAACAGGGAATCCTGAGTGCGGCGTTTAATGTGCAGATAAAAGTGAAGGATGTCATACTTGTAAAGAACAGGGGAAGAGATGTCAGTGCTTTACTGGTTGGAAGCAGAAAACAGATCCTGAACTACGATTTAGTCTGTTTTATTCACGATAAAAAATCCATTCACCACAATTCCGGAATTGTCGGCGAAGACTTTTTTCAAAGATGTCTTCGCAGTTTACTAAACTCAAAATCCCATGTTGATAGCATTATTAGTCAATTCAATACAAATCCCAGACTCGGAATCCTCATGCCCTCTTTACCTGGTTTTTCCTATTATAAACTCTATGGAAAAGGGTGGGACAGGAATTTTGATATTGTTAAATCTCTCTTCGAATTGTTGAAACTGGATGTTCCCCTTTCCGAAACAGTTCCACCCATTGGACCATTTGGCAGTATGTTCTGGTTCAGGCCACAATCAATTGAGCAAATACTGAATTACAATTGGGTATATGACAACTTCCCTCCCGAACCATTGGATTTCGACGGAACAATTTCTCATGGAATAGAAAGGATTTATCCCTTCATTGCGCAACAAAATGGTTATTATTCCAGTTATGTTATGACTGATGAATACGCTTCTGCCGATCTGACAAATTCGTATTTTGTTTTAAACAAGATTAATAGAATACTCTTTGACAAGTTTTTAATAACGGATTTCAACTTGCTGGTTCACACTCTCAAAGCGATGAAGAGTAGAAAATTTCTGCTATATGACTTGTTTAGAGAGCAGCAGATAAATGCAAAAAAAATGCTTAAAAAACTCTTTCCATATTCTCTGTTTATATTTTTAGTAAAATTAAAGCGTTTAATATTCGGCCCCAGGTCGCTTAAGGGATTTTATGATGACGGTGAATAATGTTTCCTGCCTAAGAAATTTCCGGTAAAGATGCATTATAGGCAGGCATTATCCTATTGGCTGTATAGATGTAGTCGCTTTTAGCCAGGTCAATTCCCTTGTTCCAATGTTTGAAGAATTCTGATCATTTACTAAATTAGTGTAGGGAATAGTGCATTTTGATACTATTATCTGTTGAGTTGTCGTCGAAGAAGATGATTTCTGCTGGTTCTATTGTTGTGAGAATATGGAATTGAGCCTTTTTTTCAGAAAACGGCCATGGTTGTAGTTGGGGATTATGACGGAGATTGTATTCAAGAGGCTCTCCCTGCTTTTTTTGAATGTTATTTCTCAAATTTAAAATAAACACAACATTAATAAAAGATGATTATTGAAAGATATGGAAAAACAAATCATATTATGTTACTTTGTTATGCAATCTTTCTGAGGAATAACTAATAAATGAAAAAAATCATAGAATTTATAAAATATATTTGGATGAGCAAATTTCTCATCGCCCAGATGACAAAGAGAGAAGTGGGGCAGCAGTATCGAAGATCCTATCTCGGTGTTGCCTGGTCTTTGCTGGAGCCACTGGGTTTTGTAGCGGTGCTCTATCTGGTTTTTGGTATAGGTCTGCGTGGAGGCCGGAATTTAGGTGTCCCTTTTATTGTCTATTTAATCAGTGGAATAGCTGTTATCAATCTTTTCACTAAGGTATTCAGTCAGGGGCCTAATGTCGTCCGGTCCAATTCTTATATCCTCCATAAAGTCAATTTCCGTATCAGTATTCTCCCTATAGTTTCAGTTCTTTCCAGTGTTGTCGACCATCTGATATTTATGATTCCCGTGACTCTTATTCTCGTTTTAAATGGTATTTTTCCTCACCTGTTCTGGTTCCAGATAATCTATTATTTATTTGCTTTGTTTATATTCATGATCGGGCTTACGTGGTTTACTTCCTCAGTGGGGATCTTTTTTCCCGATTTATCTCATATTATTTCTGTCCTCAGCCGTATGATTTTTTATTTTACTCCTGTATTCTGGACCATCGATGCAGTACCTGAAAAATTGCAGAGAATATTGAAGTTTAATCCCCTTTATTATATCGCTATGGGGTACAGAGAGTCTCTGTTCTGGGATATCCCCTTCTGGGAACATCCCAAACAGACGGCTTATTTCTGGGGATGGACAATCTTTATGTTAATAGTGGGAATTCTCTTTTTCAGACGATTAAGACCATATTTTGCGGATGTAATATGAAAGAAATTGCAATTGAAATAAACAGCTGTTCAAAGAATTATAAGTTAAATAAAAAAAGTGGTTTTAAAAATCTCCTCAATATTTTTAAGGCTGACGATGATAGTGGGTTTCATGCTCTTAAAGATATTTCTCTGACTATAAATAAAGGGGAGATCATCGGTCTAATAGGAAGAAACGGGGCGGGAAAATCGACCTTATTAAAA
>JAEINM010000401.1 GCA_016342385.1 Spirochaetaceae bacterium
AAAGGTTTTCCCACAAGTGGAATAATCAGCAGTTCTTCGGGTAATCGGGTTTCTTTTTTTTCTATATTGTTTTCAGACATATTTTATCCTTTCTGTTATACTGGAGTTCCAGTAAGACGATTATATCAATCACAAGAGAAAAGATGAAGAGGAATCAAAGAACAGAATTAATAGTTTTACAAAGTGAAAAAAATGGTGAAAATCACAAACTAGTCTCTATGTTTACAGAGAAATTCGGTCTTGTCAGGGCACTTGCATTTGGCGCATCTGGTTCGAAAAGCCCGATGAGGGCTGCCACATCACCTTTTTGCCTGTCTGACGGCGAGTTATATCACGACCCCGTAAAGGATTTATGGCGGATCACTCATCTCAATGGAAAGAATCTCTACGATGGAATTCGGGGAAATTTAAAGAAATTCTATATCGTTTCCTTTCTGGCCGAAGTTGTACTTAAAACATACGGAGGAGGTGATGAGAGGGTGTATCAGTTATTTACAAAGACTCTCCTTCTAATTGATAAAGCTATAAATGACTGCGATGTGGATAGACTTCTGATTTTGTATCTCTGGAGATATCTCTGGATGAATGGAGTTCTTCCCGACTTAAAAGGATGCAGTATCTGCGGTAAGGAGATTTTTCTTCAGGACCCGATCTATTATAAAGGTGATGGTTTGTTCTGCTGCGGGGGATGCCGAAGCAGATCTTTTCTGGAATTGAATCACGGGGCTAAAGAATATCTGTATAATACATCGACTATGACTTACGAAGAAGCTTTACCGGTATTTCTTGATGCAGAGGCTCTTTCTAATATTAAAAAGTGTTTTATACTGATAGTACAGGCCCTTGTGGAATACCCATTGAAAACTTTAGAAAGCGGAAGAAGTTTTATTTTTTAAAGAACGGATTGTGTTATTGTATGACAAATGAGTGATTGTTGTGATATAATCCTTTCTTCAATTCAAAAAAGTGAGGAGCAATATTAATGAGAGCAGTTGATATTATAATGAAAAAAAGAATGGGAGAGGAATTGAACAAAGAAGAAATTCACTTTCTCATTTCAGGTTACGTCGATGGTTCAATTCCCGAATACCAGATTTCAGCATGGCTGATGGCTGTATTTTTTAAGGGAATGACTTTTACAGAAACAGGGTATTTAACAAGAGAGATGATCAATTCCGGAGAAGTACTCGATCTGGAGGGAATTCCGGGACCTCTAGTTGATAAGCATTCCACAGGAGGAGTCGGTGATAAGGTTTCCATTATTTTGGCTCCACTGGCCGCAGCTTGCGGATTGCGGGTTCCCATGATGAGCGGACGCGCTCTTGGTCATACAGGAGGTACTCTCGATAAGCTCGATACTATTCCGGGATTCACAACAGAGATTGATATTGAGCAGTTTCGCAATAACCTTATGGGCTCAGGACTCGCTATGACCGGACAGAGTAAAGATGTTGTTCCTGCAGATAAAAAAATGTATGCTTTACGCGATGTGACAGCAACAGTTGAATCCGTTCCCCTCATAACAGCCAGTATTCTAAGTAAGAAATTTGCCGAAGGGGCTGAATCTTTAGTCTTTGATGTAAAATGCGGGTCCGGTGCTTTTATGAAAAATATGGAAGAAGCGGAGAGACTGGCTAATTCGTTAGTGGAGACGGGGAAAAGTCTCGGAAGAAAAGTTGTTGCTGTTATAACGAGGATGGATGAACCACTGGGACATATGGTCGGGAATTTTCTGGAAATTGAAGAGAGTATCGACTGTCTGAAGGGTAAGGGACCTAAAGACTTAATGGATGTGACCTACAGACTTACGGGTTGGATGCTTGTGGCTGGTGGGATCTGCAGTGATATTGATTCGGCTTTAGCCCTTTGTCGTGAAAAGATAGAGAATGGGGAAGCCTATGACCGGTTTATTCAGAATGTAAGAGAGCAGGGTGGTGATCCCGAAGCTCTACTAAAAGGATATGGTACTTTCCGTTCTAAATATTCAGTGGAATTAAAAGCGGCCAAAGATGGAATTGTTCAGGAGATTAATGCTTTTGAAACGGGAATGACCGGAGTTCTGATCGGCGTCGGAAGAAATAAAACGACTGATGATGTTTTGCCTTATGTGGGAATTGAACTGAAGAAGAAATGTGGTGATTCAGTACAGACTGGAGAGACTCTCTGTGTTATTTACACAGAAGATGTGAGTAAGAATGATATTGCTCTGGCAAAAATGAAAGATGCCTATAAAATAGGATCAGATCTTTTTTCAGTGAAAGACATGATACGCAAAGAAATTAAAGCTATATGATTTGGAATAAACCGGATATTGATTCAGTCAAAGTGAGGGAGCTGGCCTCCCTTTTTAATATTGACCTCTTAACAGCATCAATTTTCTTACGCAGAGGAATAACAGAACCGGAGCAGTTCCGGTTTTTTCTGGAAGATGATTTCCGTTTCCTGCACAATCCTTTTAAACTGTCCGGTATGGAAGAGGCAATAGACCGGATTTTCATGGCTGTAGGTGAAGGTGAAAAAGTCATGATTTTCGGGGACCGCGATGTCGATGGAATAACTTCTACAGTGATAATGGTGCAGACTCTTAGAGAACTGGGCCTAGATGTCGGGTGGGTTGTTCCAGTAGGTGAAGATAATTATGGTTTGTCTATAGAAAGCATCGATAAATTTTCCAGGGAAAACGGATCACTTATTATTACTGTGGATTGTGGAATCTCCGCATTTGATGAGATTTCCCACGCTTCGGATCTGGGAATAGATGTCATTGTCCTAGATCACCACAATCCTAGGGATCAGGAAAAACTTCCTGATGCTTATGCCATTATCAACCCCAAAAAAGAGAATGATACCTATCCTTTTGAAGGGCTGGCAGGATGCGGAATCAGTTCAAAAGTGATATGGGCTCTCTGCCTTGGAAAAACGGATCTCTACAACCAATGCTATACCATGCTGAATATTAGTCAAAGAGAGAACGAAACCTTTTTTGACGCTGTGAAAATAGAAAATCTGATGATTACACATTCCTTGAGTGTTAAGGTCGGCGATGAAGGGGCTCACAGTCAGATTGTAGATTTTTTAACAGGAGAAGCTTTATTTGCGTTTAATAAGAAAGAGCAGTTGTCCTTATTGAGAGACAGGATTTTCGGGAAATCTGTCGATATTTCCCTATACGATCTTCAACCGGAATTTATACAGGATTATCCCAAGCTGACAGGAGAAACTCTAAGTAGCCTTTCTTCTAAAAGCAGAATCGGCAAATATAATAGAAATGAGGATTCTCCCATATATGTGCTGGCCAATTTATTTATCACATACATCCTGAAGAAGAATGAGAGTGCATTTCAACCCTATATGAAATCTCTCGATATGGTTGCATTGGGAACAATAGCAGATTTAATGCCTCTTTTAGATGAAAACCGCATAATTGTCACTAAAGGAGTAGAGCTCTTAAACCGTACAGAGCGACCGGGGCTCCAGAAGCTTCTTTTGAAACTTGATCAGAGAGGAAAAAAAATACGCACAACTGATATTTCCTGGCAGATAACCCCGGTTATTAATTCTGCCGGACGTCTGGGAGAAGCTGATATAGCTGTGAAATTGTTTCTTTCAAAAGATCATGAGGAAATAGATCTCCTTTCGGATAAAATTATTGAATTAAATAAAAAAAGAAGACTATTGGGTGAAACAGCCTGGACTAGTGTTTATGCACGGGCCCCTGAAATCCTTGAAAAATATGATAAACGTCTTATTGTTGTTCTGGAAAAGACAATTCCCCGGGGAATAACTGGAATTCTGGCTTCCCGCTTATCTCAGGCTTTTCATGTTCCCG
>JAEINM010000402.1 GCA_016342385.1 Spirochaetaceae bacterium
GATTGGAATTATAATCAATTTTATTCTCTCGACCCTGAAAATTTCAGCGGGATTTCTCTTTTACTCTTTTGCTTTGATAGGTGATGGAATAGACTCCCTTACAGACGTGGTTACCTCAGGAGTTACCCTTGTTACTGCAAATATTTCATCCAGACCTCCTGATAACGAACATCCGTATGGACATGGAAGAGCAGAAACCATTGCTACTAAATTATTATCATTTATTATTTTTTTTGCAGGAGCCCAGCTGGCTTTTTCCTCCATAAAGAAGATAATAAATCCAGAAGTGGCAGAACTGCCGGAATCACCGGTGTTCATTGTTATTGCTGTATCGATTGCAGGAAAAATTTTTCTCAGTATCTTAAAGAAACGGGCCGGGATTAAAATAAACAGCCCTATGTTGATTGCTGATGCCAAAAATATGAGAAATGATGTATTAATCTCAGTAAGTGTTCTTGTAGGTTTGGTTTTTACTGTTGTATTGGAAATTCCTGTTCTTGACTCCATTACAGCTTTGCTGGTAAGTGTCTGGATATTGAAAACAGCTTTAACCATCTTTATGGAGACCAGCCGGGAACTTATGGACGGGGTGGATAATCCCGAGATGTATAAACTGGTATTTAAGGTAGTTAAAAGTGTTCCGGGAGCAGGAAATCCCCACAAAACACGGATTAGAAAGTTGAATAATATTTTTATAATTGATATGGATATTGAAGTTGCCGGAAATCTTACTGTTAAAGAGGGGCACAACATTGCAATGAAAGTTGAAAACGCTATCCGGGAGGAGATTGTTGAAATTTATGATATCAATGTACATGTTGAACCAACCGGAAATTATGAAAAAAGAGAAAATTTTGGTCTGAATGAAAACCTCATAGACAATAAGGAGTAATTAACTATGCTGGAAGTTTTGAAGAAGAACCCTAAATTTACCCGTCGGAAAGGCCCGGTTGTTCTAGTAATTATGGATGGAGTTGGTTTTGGAAAGTATAGATCTGGAGATGCCGTCGCAGAGGCACATACCGAGGCTCTGGATGGTTTGTTGAAAACATGCTCCTGGACAAAGTTGAAAGCTCACGGTATTGCTGTGGGTCTTCCTTCAGATGATGATATGGGAAACAGTGAAGTTGGTCATAATGCTATAGGATGCGGACGGGTTTTTGCACAGGGTGCAAAACTGGTTAATAAATCAATTGAAACCGAGGCAATTTATAGTGGTGCAGTTTGGGTAAAATTGATCGAAAATGTAAAAAACACAAAAGGAACTCTCCACTTTATTGGTCTTGCCTCAGATGGGAATGTTCATTCAAATCTTGCCCATTTACGCTCAATGATTATTAAAGCAAAAAGCAGCGGAGTCTCCAAGGTCCGGGTGCACACCCTTTTAGATGGAAGAGATGTTGGTGAGCTCTCGGCTTTAGAATTTATTGATCCTCTTGAAGATTTTCTCAAAGAACAGAGCGATTCTGATTTTGATGCAAAAATTGCATCCGGCGGCGGGCGGATGGTTATAACAATGGATCGCTATAATGCAAATTGGGATATGGTTAAAAAAGGATGGGAGACACATGTTCTTGGAGAGGGGCGTCTCTTTGCTGGTGCTCATGAAGCAATTCAGACCCTGAGAGAAGAAACTGGAGCAATCGATCAGGATCTGCCGCCTTTTGTACTGGCAGAGAATGGTGTTCCGATAGGAACTGTGCAGGATGGCGATAGTGTAATTCTTTTCAATTTTAGAGGAGACAGAGCCCAGGAAATTACAAAAGCCTTTGAGGCGAAAGAGCTGCAGGAATTTGACAGAAAGAGAGTACCAAATGTTGAATATGCAGGAATGATGGAATATGACGGAGATTTGCATATTCCCAGACAATATCTTGTAAATCCTCCTGCAATTAACCGGACCATGGCAGAGTTTTTGTGCGGCAGTGGAGTTACCCAACTCTCTATTAGTGAAACGCAAAAATTCGGACATATAACCTATTTTTTTAATGGAAACAATTCAGGAAAGTTTAGCGATGCCCTTGAAACCTATGTGGAAATACCTTCAGATATTCTTCCCTTTGAGCAAAGACCCTGGATGAAATGTGCTGAAATAACTGACAGAGTACTACAAGAAATAGTATCCGGAAAGTATGATTTTATTAAACTAAATTATCCGAATGGGGATATGGTTGGTCATACGGGTAATTATCAGGCAGTACTTTGTTCTCTGGAAGCAATGGATCTGCAGATTGCCCGTCTGAAAAAAACAATAGAACAGGTCGGGGGTATAATGATTATAAGTGCAGATCATGGGAATTCTGACGACATGTTTGAGCATGATAAAAAGGGTGAGGTTAAGACAAAAGCCGATGGATCTCCCCAGTCAAAAACTTCACACTCCTTAAATCCTGTACCCTGTATAATCTATGATCCAAAATATAAAGGAGAGTATGCCAGGGAGTTGAAGGAAGGGCTAGGTATCAGTTCTCTTGCTGCAGCCTGTATCGAGCTTCTGGGATTTCTTCCTCCGGAAGATTATGATAAGAGTGTTCTTGATTTCTCCTGATTAACTTTTTCTGACAGGTATTGTTTAGAAAATTGACCGCAGCTAATATGCCAAAAGACCTAGCGAGGTGTGTTTACTGCGGTTTTTATGGAATTATCAATTGAAGAAGCTGCATGTAGACAAACGCAAAACTTATCATAATGAAAGCAGGAAATAGTATTGATTTGAGTGATTTTAAAAAACTGCTTTCATAATAATCACAGGTTACAATTAAACATACATGAAGCGGTGACAGCATAGTTCCCATGAATCCACAGGTATATGCAAACATTACGGTTGATAGGAGAATTCCTAAAGACGGGTTGTTTCCCAGTGCTGCAACGACTACCGGTATTGAAGCTCCGACAAATCCGACAGAAATTCCCATGGTCATACCGGAAATAAAAGGAAGAAGGATTATCAGCGATAAAACAGGTATTCCGAAAGACTGCATTTCGTCGGTCATTTTCTGAACAACAGAAACCCCATTCAAATCTGTTTCTATGAATGCCCCATAAATTCTGATCATAACTATAAGTATAGCCATTTTCAGCATGTGTTTGGAAAGGAGCAGATCTTTCCATGATTTTCCATTTAACGGACGCATAATTTGAACGGTCAGTATTGCCAGTACCAGACTTATAACCATAGGCAGGTACTGGTTTCCTTTGCCGATAGCCGGTATAAAAAACTGTACAATAAAATATGTAACAACAACAATAATAATAGGTAAAAAAGGAATTATAGAAAAGTGACGATTTAATTTTCGCTGGGACTTCGCCTGGCTGGTTTCTTTTGGAATTTTTGAGAGAAAAACAAACAAACCAGTAAGTATTGCAGTAAAAGAAACAGGAATTCCCACGAGAAAGGCCATCCAAAGCTCTATCCCGGAAATATCACAGGCAAAAATTATTCCTGGGTATAATGGCCATGCGTATTCCCAGACATGCCTGAACCAGTAATTAATTCGGGTTTTAGTTTCCTGATTTACTCCGGGTAACGTGTCGAAATTATCAAGCAAAGGTGCAGAGAACAAAGCTCCCCCAGGCATTGGAAGCAATCCTATTACAGCAGGGAGAATCGCCAGGGATGCTTTTGAAGAAAATGTTCCACGAATACTGGTAACCAGCTCCCCAACAAGGCCGTTTTTTTTCAGTTGTCCGGATAAAATCATAACAAGGCATACAAGTAGAATCAGCGCAAAATTTGAGAAAGTAATAACTTTTTCAGCAGCAATAGTTACAAATTGTAATGGACCTATCCCAATCCATAAGGCAAAAACTATGGTTCCCCCGAATAGC
>JAEINM010000403.1 GCA_016342385.1 Spirochaetaceae bacterium
TTCTAGGGAGGGAGATTTCAATGAAAATATTATCAAAAAAAATCGATACATTTACAATAATCATCACCCTGGCAATGGTGACAATCTGCTTTATAACAATTTACCCCATATGGTATACAATTGTTTTATCCTTTAACGATGCGGCAGATGCACAGCTTGGAGGGATTTACTGGTGGCCAAGAGAATTCAGCCTGGAGAGTTATACTACCGTTTTAACTGACGACAGCATTTTAAGCTCTTTTATAATGTCTATATTGCGTACTGTCGTCGGAACAATTACCCATGTGTTCTTCACGGCCATGACCGCTTTTGCTTTTTCCAAGAAAAAACTGATAGGAAGAAGCTTTTTTCTGGCCATGGGTACTTTCACTATGTTTTTTAACGGAGGATTAATTCCTTTTTACCTATTGCTGAAAAACATCAGTCTTCTGAATAACTTCCTGATTTTTATTATTCCCACTATGTTCAATTTTTTCCATCTGATTATTTTTACATCCTTTTTTAAAGGTATTCCCGAAAGCCTGGAAGAATCCGCCATGATCGATGGGGCTAACGAACTGAGAACATTTGTACAAATCATTCTACCCCTTTCCATGCCCGTTGTAGCCACTATTGCCCTTTTCCAGGGAGTCTGGCACTGGAATGACTTTTTCTGGGGGATCATTTTTGTCAATGATGAGATTCTCCAGCCTATAGCCACTTTCCTCTACCGTATGATAGCCGAATCAAGCTCGAATCAGATGAAGATGAATATGCCGGGAGGTTTTACTGCCACGGCTGTTAACTCTCAGTCAATAAAACTGGCAACCATGGTCATTGCCACGGCGCCAATCGTATTTGTCTATCCCTTTATGCAGAAATATTTCGTAAAAGGAATCATGATCGGTTCCGTTAAAGGTTAAATCGACCCTTTGGGTTTAGATATATTAAATAGGAGATTTTTAGATGAAAAAAAAGTTCTACAGTTTATTACTGGCTTTACTCTTAGTCAGCCTGGCCGTTTCCTTCATCGGATGCTCAAAAACTGATGAAAAAGTAGAGATGACAGAAACAATGAATGCCGATGAACCCGGTTGGATGAAGGATACGAGTCCTGTAACATTTGACTGGTACCTCCATTTTTCCTGGTTCCCCAATAAATGGGGTGTTGACCCTCTTTCTCAGTATGTTACAGAAAAAACCGGTGTTAATATAAACTTCATTGTTCCTGCGGGAAATGAAAATGAAAAACTGAACACTCTTATTGCCGGAGACCAACTTCCCGATTTTATTACTCTCGGATGGTGGGAAGGTCTTTATAAAGATATGATCGATGGTGATATGGTTTATGCCCTTGATGAACTGGCGGAACAGTATGATCCCTACTTCTTTAAAGTTGCCGTACCGGCAAGACTGGGCTGGTATGCAGAAGATGATGGGCACACCTACGGATATCCCAATGCCTCTTATTCTCCAGAGGATTACGAAAATTATGATGTATATTCAAATCCGACTTTTCTTGTCCGTAAAGATATGTATGAAGCTCTTGGAAGCCCATCGATGAGAACTCCGGAAGAATTTATTGCCGCTCTGGAAGCGGCAAAAGCGATGTTCCCCGAAGTTGACGGTCAGCCTCTGATTCCCTTTGGAGCTGATGAGTTTGGAGATGAAGGTCCTAACTCCATCGGAAAATTTCTACACAATTTCCTGGCAATTCCTCAGGAGAAGAATGGCAAATTTTATGACCGTTTTTCTGATCCTGAGTATAAAAGATGGCTGGCAACTTTTCAGCAGGCCAATGAAAAAGGGCTGATCTCTCCAGAGATTTTTATAGATAAAAGAGCTCAGATGGAAGAGAAAATCGCCCAAGGCAGATATTTTGCCATGCTCTATCAGAGAACTGATTTACTGGCTCCTCAGAACACTCTATTTGAAAATGATCCAGATTCTGTTTACATGGCCATTGATGGTCCGGCAAATAGCCAAATGGATGATCCTGTCTTAACAGGTGTGGGAATCTCCGGATGGACCGTGACTCTTATCTCTAAAAACTGTAAAGATCCCGAAAGAGCCATCCGTTTTATGAGCTACTGGATGAGTAAAGAAGGTCAGGAGGATTTCTACTTTGGAGTTGAAGGACTGACACATGAAGTAGTAGAAGGCAAAAAACAGTTTATCCCCGAAGCACAGCATATGATGGAAAATGACCGGGCTGCTTTTGATAAGGAACATGGTGCCAGTCAGACATTCTGGATGCTTATGGACAATCCCATGTTCGAACAGTGGAAACCACCAACAGTTGCACCTTTTCGACAGATGGAAGCCTGGACCCTGCCTTATACGGAAAGTGCTTCTCAGTATGAAAATATCGATCCCTCTCCCGGAATAGAAGAAGGTGTTATTTTTGGTAAAGTAAAAAATATGAGAGGTAAATATATTCCTGCTCTTGTGGCTGCTTCTTCACAAGCTGAATTCGAAACGATCTGGGCAGAATGGCAGCAGAAAAAAGCTGATCTGAATTATGATTCAGTTCTTGATTATCAGACTGAAAGAATGATAAAAAACAAAGCTAAATTAGGAATGTAAAAAAACCTAAAATACTATTTTATACTGCAATGATCCCCCGCTTTAAACCGGGGGATTTTTAAAAGGAGTTTCTTAATGGCTACTCAGAAAGATGTTGCAAAATTAGCTAATGTGTCCTTTATTACAGTTTCCCGAGTTATCAATAATATGGGGAACGTCAAAGATGAAACCAGAGAGCGGGTTTTAGAAGCCATCAAAGAACTCAATTATTACCCCAATACCATTGCTCAGGGATTAAATAGAAACAAAGTCAACACTCTTGCCATCCAGGCTCCACTACCCGCCCATGTGGGAGTTGAGGAAACCTCTTATTACAGACGGATTCTAATCGGGATTGAGAAATACTGCATTAAAATGAATTATGATATCCTTCTTTCCACACAAAGAAGAAGTGATCAGGATTTTGATTATTTAAAGCCATTTTATGAACGCAAAGCAGATGGCATAGCAGTACTGGGAGCTCGCCCTTCCGATGATGAATACAGGAAAATAGTAGCAGATAAAATCCCCTATATTGTTATTGGAGACAGACATCCTTCCATAAAAGATTATTATGTCGATACGGATAATCATAAAGGAATGTATGATGCGGTGAGCTACCTTATAGAGAGAAACCATAAAAAGATAGGGTATATACTGGGTAGAGATACGACTCAGAATGGAACAGATCGGTATAATGGATTCTGTTCAGCAATGACTGATAACCATCTTGTCATTGATAAAAACTATCATTTTGAAGGTCAATTCACAAAAGAAAGTGGAAGAGAAGCTCTGGAATATTTCTTAACTCTAAAAGAGAAACCAACAGCCATAATAGGATCAACTGATTTAATGGCTATCGGAGTGTACGAAAAGGCAAAGGAAATGGGATTAAACATTCCACAGGATATTTCCATTTTAGGATTTGACGGTCATGAAATATGTAATTATACCACTCCTCCTCTTGCGACTATGCACCAGCCACTGGAAGATATGGGAACAGAAGCAGCGCGATTGTTGATCGATCAGATCGAAAATGAGAGCTCTACGACACAGCATATTATTTTTCCCGTTCGACTGGATCCGGGAAAAAGTGTAGCTGATTTACGATAATACAAACTAAGAACTGACTATGTTCAATGAAAAAAAATCTCTATAAAATCTAAGAACCATAAAAAAAGGAAAAAAATGGGGCTATTGCAAAAATTGGAATCCAATACCTTCACTCTATTAAACTAAACCCCTAAATCCCCCCAAGCTGCATGGATGCGCAGCTCAGGATG
>JAEINM010000404.1 GCA_016342385.1 Spirochaetaceae bacterium
GATCCTGTTATCGCCCTGAAAAAACTGGAAACACTGAAGCCGGATGTTATCACTCTTGACATTGAAATGCCCAGGATGGACGGACTAACTTTTTTAAGAAAAATTATGAGTGAAAATCCAATTCCGGTTATAATCTGTTCCAGTAAGAGTGAAAGTGGATCAGATAATGCATTGAATGCATTGGAATATGGCGCTGTTGATATTATTCAGAAACCTAAAATGGGGACAAAACAGTTCCTTGAAGATTCTAGAGTCAGCTTAATTGATGCCGTAACAGCAGCTTCTATGGCTAAGATTAATAAGAAAGATAAGCCTATAAGCAGTTCTGTTAGACCCATGAGAACAATCCAGCCGAAATTGACTGCAGATGCCATGTTGTCAAAGTCATCAAAACCGACACATATTGATACGACAGAAAAAATAATTGTTGTAGGAGCATCAACGGGTGGTACAGAAGCATTAAAAGTATTTCTCGAGGCCATGCCGATTGATGCACCGGGAATAGTCATAGTCCAGCATATGCCGGAGAATTTTACTAAAGCATTTGCCCAGAGACTTAATGGAATATGCGATCTTGAAATTAAAGAGGCTTCTGATAATGATTCCGTTATTAGAGGAAGAGCTCTAATTGCTCCCGGCAATAAACATTGTCTAATTAAGAGAAGTGGAGCAAGATATTATGTAGAAGTTAAAGAAGGACCACTAGTCTGTCGTCATCGACCTTCCGTAGATGTCCTATTTCGATCTGCTTCCCGATTTGTTGGGAAAAATGCAGTTGGAGTTATTATGACAGGAATGGGGGATGATGGTGCCAGGGGAATGAAAGAGATGAGTGAAAATGGCTCATATAATATTGCTCAGGACGAAAAGACCAGTATTGTCTTCGGTATGCCTAATGAAGCCATAAAAAGAGGTGGTGTCCATAAGGTCTTACCTTTAGATCAGTTATCAGCAGCCGCTTTAAAAGCAGCTAAATAGAATGAGAATAAAAAAAGGAGAGAATAAGTGGCAAAAAAAATTTTAGTCGTTGATGATTCAGCCGCTATTAGACAGAGCGTGACCTTTGTTTTGCAGCAGGAGGGATATGAAACAGTAGAAGCATCTGATGGAGCTGAAGGATTGGAAGCTATTAAAGCAAATCCAGTTGATATGGTTGTTTCTGATGTTAATATGCCAAACATGGATGGGATTACTATGGTCGGAAAAATAAGAGAGATAGCAGATTTTAAATTTATTCCCATTATAATATTGACCACAGAATCTCAGAATTCCAAAATGGACGAAGGAAAAGCTGCTGGAGCTACCGGTTGGATTGTGAAACCATTTACATCGGAAAAACTTTTAACTGTTGTAAAAAAACTGCTAGGATAATAGGTTAATTATTTGAAAAATCGAATTCTGATTGTTGAAGATGAAAGTATTGTAGCTCTAGATTTACAAAATCGACTGGAATCAAATGGATTTGATGTTATTGATATTGTTTCTAACGGAAGCCGTGCCGTTGAAAAAGCTATAACAGAAATTCCCGATCTTATATTGATGGATATTAATCTCAAGGGATCCATTGACGGGATCGAAGCAGCGTCACTTATTAAAAGGCAAATTGATTGTGCAATTGTTTTTCTCACTGCTTTTGCAGATGAAAAAACTTTAAAGAAAGCCAGAGTATCCGATGCCTCGGGATATATTTTAAAACCCTTTAGAGAAAATGAGCTTCTGATTACAATTGAACTTGCTATCAAGCGGGCATCAGTTAAGAAAAAAATTGAGGAAAATAGCAATTGGTTATACAGTACTCTTAATAATATACAGGATGCTGTCATTACAGTGTCGAATGAAAATCAAATAATATTTCTTAATGAGTCTGCCAGAACACTGATCGGTGAAAATGTCTCTGAGGGAGACGTTTTTGATCATGAGCTTTTTATTCATGTTGAGGGGGGGCGAACATATTTTCAGTATAATGATAAAAAAACTGATATAGATTATTTTCAGACAGATATATTTGATGAGGATAAAACCCTTCTGGGCAAAGTTCATTTTATACATGATATTTCCAAGCAGGTTGCTTTTGAGATTGGTCTGGAAAAGGCTAGAATAGCAGCGGAAAATTCAAACCGGGCAAAGAGTGATTTTCTGGCTAATGTAACTCATGAGCTCAGAACTCCGCTCAATACGATAATAGGTATGAACAGTCTGATTTCTGAACTTTACATCGATGAAGAAGTTTCAAAAATGCATGAATTAATCGGTCAGGCAGCAGAAACTCTTCTGCGCCAAGTGAATGAATTACTGGAATTTTCTGATATTGACAGAGGCCAGCTTAAGATCAATATAAGCCGTTTTTCCATACAGGAATTAATTTCTGAAATTCTAGGCACTTTCAAAGATCAAATAGAGTTGAAATCCCTGAAGATCGTAGATAACTCAGATGATATCCCCCTGTTAGTAGGAGACAAGAATAAAGTAAGAGATATCATCTCATGTCTTTTTAGCAATGCTGTCAAGTTTACCAAATCCGGTCAAATCCGAATACGTTCTCAAGTCAAAGAAAATACCCTTATCCTATCTATTGCGGATACTGGCATCGGGTTTTCAGAAGAGCAGAAGGATTCAATTTTCAACTTATTGATGCAGGTTGATGGATCACATACAAGAATTTTCGGAGGAATTGGAGTTGGCCTCTCTCTGGTCAAAGAACTTTTGGATTTACTTAATGGATCAATCGAAGTTGAAAGTGTTGAGTCTGAAGGAAGTCAATTCACAATCAGGATCCCTATTGATATCAGTGATGATCAGAAAAGTGAAGTTGAAGATAATAGAAAATTTGAACCTAGTCTGTCGTCAACAGAAAATCCTCTTTCTGAATATAGTGATCTCGTAATATTATTGAAAGAAATTGATAAATTACTTATAGATGATGATTATAAATTAATAGAAAAAAAAATAAAAGGGTACAGCAAGTCTCATAAATTAATAGAGTTAAATTTTGAGTCTAATGTATTATTCAGGGTATCAATTGCTATGAAATTAAAAAATAAAGAGAAATTCAAGACAATAATGAAAGAAGTTATTGTTGATTCAGAAAAAACAACAGGAGGGAGGTTATGAGAATTCTCATAGTTGAAGATGATTTCGGGAGCAGAGTTCTTATGAAGAAACTTCTATCGGTTTATGGCAGTTGCGATGTTGTCATTGATGGAGAGGAAGCGGTCAGTTCCTTCAAATTAGCATGGGAAGAAAAAACCCCCTATTCACTTGTGATGATGGATATTATGCTGCCCGAAATAGATGGGCAGGAGGCTTTACTTCAAATAAGATCCTACGAGAAATCAATAGGTTTATCAGATAAGGATAGAGTAAAGGTTATAATGACAACAGCGCTGGGGGATCCTAAAAATGTTGTTACCGCCTATAATAAAGGGGAAGCCTCTTCATATATTGTAAAACCCGTGGAGATTGCAAAACTCCGGGAAGAGATGACCAAGCTGGGTTTTGAAGAACAATAGATTGTATGGGTTCAGAATCTATACTGATAGTTGAAGATGAAGCCGTAGTCGCTCTTGATTTAAGTATACTGCTTGAAAGTGCAGGATATACTATTAATAGGATCTGTAATTCAAGTAATCAACTTTTAGAAAAAATTGATGATTATCCAAGGCCAGATCTGATATTAATGGATATTAATATCAAAGGCAAGCTTGATGGAACCGAAGCTTCTTTAATAATTAAAGAGCGTTACGCTATTCCAGTTATTTTTTTAACGGCTTATACAGATGATATAACAATAGCCAAGGCGAAAAACTCTTATCCTTATGGCTTTAC
>JAEINM010000405.1 GCA_016342385.1 Spirochaetaceae bacterium
GCTTGAAGAGCTTCCATCTCCACTCCGGTCTTTCCCGAAAGGGCAACTTCTGAGAATATTTCAATTTTTGATTCCTCTTCATTAATTTTAAAATCCACTTTTATAGATGTCAGAAGAAGCGGATGGCACATGGGTATAAGCATATGGGTATTTTTAGCCGCCAGAATGCCTGCCACTCTAGCCACAGCCAGAACATCACCCTTGTTTATGGAATTTGTCTTTACCAGTTCCAGTGTTGACCTTTTCATGGCGATCTCACCATAAGCCCTGGCTATTCTTTTCGTTTCGGATTTGTCTGTCACATCGACCATCCGGGCTTTGCCCGAGTCATCAACATGGCTAAGTTTTTTATCCTCCAATTTTGGACATCCCCCTTTCGCTGCCGAATCTATGCTTATGAAGTTCATGGCTCTCGGGTTTTAATCCTATGGCAGAAATAAGTCTTTCTCTAATGCTTTCATCAGAAGACCCGTTCCTGAGTTGAACTCTCAGGTCTATCTCATCTGCCGAGAGCAAGCAGGGCTTCAGCTTTCCATCGGATGTCACCCGAAGTCTATTACAGCTTCCGCAAAAATGATTACTTACAGGAGTGATAAAACCGGTAATCAATCCGCTTTTTTTATACCGGTAGAGAGATGCAGGACCGCTTCCCGCTGAAAGAATCCTTTTTCCATATTCCAGTGCTTCTATTTCTCCATGTTTCTCACAGAGCATTTCTATAATCTCCGCTGCTGCCATAAAGCTGCTTTCATGGTTAAGGTCAAAGGGCATCTGCTCAATAAACCGCAGGAGTAACCCCTCTTTTACAGCATAGTCAGCCAGGCTGATAATTTCATCATCATTAAAACCGCGAAGGGCAACCGCATTGATTTTTATGGGATTAAATCCCGCCTCTTTAGCCGCGCTGATTCCCCGGAGAACCTGTTCCAGGCCATCGCACCTGGTAATGGTTTTGAATTTTTCCCTGCTCACTGTGTCAAGACTCACATTCAGACTTGTCAAACCACTCTTCTTCAGATCCTCAGCCATCTCTTCGAGGAAAAACCCATTGGTGGTCATAGATATATTTCCGATTCCATGGATTGAGGAAATTCTTCTGATCAGATCGACGACACCCTTGCGGACAAGAGGCTCCCCTCCGGTTAAACGAACTTTACTGACTCCAAGACCGGCTGAAATTTCCGCCAGCCTGACAATCTCCTCGAGAGTGAGGATCTCTTTATGCTCCATCATCTCAACACCTTCTGGAGGCATGCAGTACCGGCAGCGAAAATTACAGCGGTCTGTCAGAGAAATTCTCAGATAATCGATGATACGCCCATAATTATCCTTCATTATCGATCATTCCTCTTTCACTATTTCTTCAGGAAAAAAATAATAGAAAATAAAAGAGAGAATAAAAAACAGAGAGGAAGCGGCAGCTGTTCTGTAAATCCCTATTTTGTCGGGACCTTTGGGAATAGTTGTCACCATATCCACGAAAGATAAACCGCTTCCCGAGACCAGAAGTATGGGTAGTAGTGCTATGGAGACAAGAAATGCCATCTTCAGAACAAAACCCTGAATTCCGAAGAACAGACCCTCGATCTGAACGGAATCATTTTTAGTGGCCACAGCACTTATTTCGCTCAACATGGCCGGTGGAAAAATAAAAGCCGAACCGGCCACGGGAATTCCGCAGAAACCATAGAGAATGTAGCCGAACCAAAGAGGTAGTCCCCGACCTACAAAGAAGAGAGCCCCCGATGCTATAGTCAGAAAAACCAGAGAAATGAGCATGGGAATTCTATAACCGATTCTGGAACACAGTTTATTTATCGGATAAAAGAACAGAGCCGCTACACCGAATAAAAGGGCTGAAACAGTTGTAATGGCTCCGGGAGGAAGAAGCATAATATCTATGACAAAATAATTGATCGATGCCCTGAGATTATTAAAACCAATAAAAAAAAGAAAAAACCCGCCCAGATAAATCATAAATGATTTATTTTTGAAAATAAACTTGAGGGAAGATTTGAAGCCCGTATTCGATTTTTTTCCACCGGAGTGCTTTTTCTCATCAACTGTTAAGCAGGTTATGAATATTCCAATTGCCGCAAGAATAGAGAGTGCAATAACCATTAACCGCAATCCCTGTTCATCATCACCATGACCGAATGCGGAAATAAGCGATCCCGGCAGAATCATTGCTATAGCCGTATACACAAGACGAAACAAGGACTGCCATGTTGAAAGGTTTAAGCGGTCTTTCTGGGAATGGGATAATTCGGGAATAAGAGCATTATAGGGGGCTCCGACAATAGTATAGAAAATAAAAAAAAGACTACCGACCAGGGCCAGATAGAGAAATGAGGGAATCCCCCCCCCTTTAACGGGATAGAAAAAGGCGATAGTCGCCAATGCCAGAGGAACAGCTCCGACAAACATAAAGGGAATTCTTCTTCCCCATCGACTTTCCACTTTATCCGACCAGAATCCCACAAGAGGATCGGCTACCATATCGACAAATCGGGAGATGATCAGAGCCAGAGCGATAAAAAGAGGAGAGAGAAAGGGAGAGAAACTGAACCTTTCCGGAGGCAGATAATAGGTCATGACCCACTGGGCGAAAATCTGGTCCACCATGGCATAACTGACTCCTATGCCATAAAAAATCTGTACTGAAAGGGTAATTTTACTTTTTTTATTTTTCAAAAAATACTCCGCGATAATGACTAATTATTTGAAAATAGAGAGCAGACCGGTGGAAAACCAGGGAACATAAGTTATGAGTAGAACCATCAGTACCAAGAGTACAAAAAATGGAATAATCATTTTGTAAACTTTTGTCAGAGGGGTCTCGAACCGGTAGGACGCCAGGAATAGATTCAGTCCCACAGGTGGGGTTAAATATCCCAGTTCAAGGTTAGCCAGAAAAATAATCCCCAGGTGGACGGGATCTATTCCATAGAGCTGCCCGAGGGGAAGAATCAGAGGTCCGACAACGAGAATGGCCGAGAAAATATCCATGAGACATCCGGTTATAAGCAGCAGTATATTCAGCAGTATTAGAAAAATATATTTTGAACTGATATGGGCTTGAACCATAGCGGTCAGCCTCATAGGAACTTCTGCATCGACGATGAAATATGAAAGACCTTTAGCCATAGCCAGAATAACCAGAACCCCACCGATAATAGGCATACATTTCAACAGAACAGACCCCAGTTCCCGTATTTTCAGATCTTTATGAATAAACACCACAAGAATAATCGAGTAGAGAACCGCAATGGCACTGGTTTCAACAATAGTCGTTATTCCTCCGAAATACCCCAGAAGGATAATAACCGGAAGCATGATTTCGCCGATGGCATCCTTAATGGAAAAAAGAGCATCTTTCAGATTAAAGGGTATAGGCTTTATTTTACTTATTAAAGCATGCCTTACACCCATTAAAGAGAGGGCCAGAACCATTATGGCACCGGGAATCAAACCACCGATAAACATGTCTCTTATACTTATCTGAGCCATGACGCCATAGAGGATAATAGGAAGGCTGGGAGGGAAAAGCAGGCCAATACTACCCGAAGAGGTTAACAAACCGGTTGTAAATTTCTTACTGTAACCTCCACTTTCCATAAGGACATAGGAGAGAAGACCGCCTAAAGCCAGAATAGTAACGCCCGAAGCACCTGTAAATGTTGTAAAAAAGGCACAGACCAATACAGCCATGACAGATAAACCACCGGGAAGCCAGCCGAACCAGGACTTAAACAGACCGACCAGTCTTTTTCCGGAGTTGCTTTCAGAAAGAATGAATC
>JAEINM010000406.1 GCA_016342385.1 Spirochaetaceae bacterium
TTACAGGAGGTATGGGTGGTATGGCCGTTAACCTTTTTAAAGAACAGAATATTGATGTAATTCTTGGGGCTAAAGGTACAATCGAGGATACTCTAAAAACTTATCTCGAAGGAGAACTGGCTTCAACCGGTTCTGTTTGTGATCATAGCCATTAGCTTGAGGTAGAGAAAGAAAATAGATATAGGTTGTCCCGAGAATGGATAACCTTTATTTTAGGAAAGATCAGAATGAAAAACAAAATCACAATAATAGCAGATAATAAAGCTGATAAACCATTAGTTTCCGAGCATGGATTTTCTATTCTTCTTGAAATAGGGAGCAAAAAAATACTTTTTGATACAGGGCAGGGTGACTCTCTTTTTCATAATGCCAGGCTACTGGGAATCCCACTGAATGATTTAGATATCCTGGTCCTCAGCCATGGACATTATGATCATGGTGGTAATGTGAAAAAGATAATTGATTTAAATCCTGCTATTGATTTTGTCGCTCATCCCGATTGTTTACATACCCGTTACTCATATCATAAAGGAGTAGGTCTTGAATCTGTTTCATTGACAGAAGAAAATAGAGCTGCCATATTAAGTCTTCCGGAAAAACAAATTTACTGGTGCCGGGAAGAAGTTGAAATACTTCCCCGTGTGTGGTTAACAGGTTCAATTGAAAGAGTGAATGATTTTGAGGATACAGGAGGGGCTTTTTTTGCAGATAAAAAAATGGAAAACCCCGATCTTCTTATGGATGACCTTTCTCTATGGATAGAAGGAGACAATGGTTTAACTGTAATCTGTGGATGCTGTCATTCGGGTATACAGAATACAATCGAACAGATTTTATTAGTAAATCAGAATTTTTCTATTGATACCATTATCGGTGGGCTGCATCTTGTTCATGCTTCAACTTCCCGAATGGATAAAACTATAACTTATATAAATAGTATTGAAATACATAAATTAATTGGAGCACATTGCAGTGGTGAATCAGCTATGAAGCGATTTAAAAAAGAGCTAAATGCAGACGTGGAAATCGGGTCCGCCGGATTGTCTTTTTCTTTGTAGGACTTTCTCATTATGAAGGAAAAATGGCTATTTATTCATGGTGGGTGGGCTGGTTCCTGGCAATGGACACCAATAACTGAAATACTAAATTCTCAAAATATCGACACCCTTGCACCGACAATGCCTGGAATGGGTGAACCTGATGCTTCTGAAATTACTTTGGATGATCATTTAATATATCTCGAAAGATTATTGAATGATGTAAGTCATCCAATAAATATTGCCTCCTTCTGTTTTGGTGGGCTAAGCGCTACAGCTTTTGCAGGTAAATACCCGGAAATGATAAAAAAATTGGTATATATTGATGCCTTTATTCCCAAGCCTGGACAGTCATATTCAGATCTGGTTGGTAAAAAAATATTCAGACAAATCTTAAATTATACAGATTTTTTTGGAGACAATAATATGATCCCTCCATTTTTTGAAGATGATCATAGATTTTGTAATCATCCGTTAAAAACAATTTATACAAAGGTGAATTTTAATCAGGAGATCTTAAATAGTCTTAATCCTGTTTATATCCAATGTACAAACAAAGATCCTCTATGGACGACATTCACCCCTATCCTGGATAAGACTGTCGAAAATATAAAAAAAAATGATTGGTTATTGAAACAGATACATAGTGATCACATGCCAATGTTCACTCATACAAAGGAGTTGTGTAATATTTTATTAGAATAAATATTTTTAATCATGATCATTTCTTCAGGAACATATTCAATATTCACTCCGGGACATCCTCCACAACTTGTATATCCCACAATTTCCAAAGGTTCTTCTTTGCTGTAAATGCTAAATGCGCCATCTCTTTTTTGCATGGCTTTAAAACATTTTCCTCCAGCACAGGATTTATATCTTTCACAAATTATAATGGATATTTTCATAATTGAATTCCCCTAATTACAGTAAAACATTGTTTAGTGAATTTGTCTAGAAATATTGTGCATATACATATTTGTTAGCATTGAACTATTGACTTTTAAAAAGGTCTTCTATATTTTTTTAATGTGCATATGCTAAATTCTACCTACTAGTAGGTAAGATTTCTGTAAAGCTAAATTGAATTCAGAAAAGGAGACAATTAATGGATTTTCAATCAAGAGCAAAAGTTACAGCATTAGGGGCCTATATTCCAGAGAAAAAGTTAACAAACCATAATCTTGAAAAAATGGTTGATACAAGCGATGAGTGGATTATTCAACGAACAGGAATCAAAGAGAGGCGAATATCCGATGACACTGAATTCACATCAGATCTGGCATATAAAGCAATTGAGGATTTAGTTGAAAGGTTTTCCGTCACTATTGATGATATAGATTTAATAATAGTAGCAACGATAACACCTGATTATCGTACACCCAGTGTCTCTGCCGTAATCCAGGGAAGAATGAATTTACCAGAAACGGTTGGTGTTCTTGATTTAAATGCCGCCTGTGCCGGTTTTGTATATGCGCTTCAAGTGGCCAATGGAATGATCACTACAGGTCAGAGTCAAAAGGTCCTTGTGGTTTCTGTAGAGGAGTTGTCAAAAATTACAGATTATACAGATCGTGATACTTGCGTTCTTTTTGGAGATGGAGCAGGGGCGGCTTTAGTTGAATATAATCAAAAGACTACTGGTTTTCTGGGAACTTATTATGGATCTGATGGAAAATCTGGTAATAAACTTTACTGTACAGGATTATCTGATCAGTTTGGACCGGAGAAAGTAGATCGGAAAAACTATTTATTTCAAGATGGTCGTGCAGTATATAATTTTGCCATAAAAACTATTCCTCGTGGGATTAAAGCTCTTTTAGAAAAATCTGATATGACTATTGATCATATTGACTGGTTTGTTCCACATAGTGCCAATCTTCGTATGATTCATTCTATTTGTGATAAAATCGGGATCTCCAGAGAGAAAGCCCTCACTAGTTTAGAGTATTTTGGTAACACATCTTCGGCTACCATTCCTTTAGCGCTGTGGTTGGCTTTGAAAGATGATAGATTAAAAAGAGGAGATAAGTTATTACTCTACGGATTCGGTGGTGGTTTAACCCATGCTGGTGTCATTATTGAGTGGTAATAGTCATAAGTTGAACTGATTAATAAACTCATTAACTAGCGAAAGGTGAAAATGTATTATCATAATATGGAAAAATTAAAGAAAAAATACCACTCAGATTGTATTTTCAATTCTGATATTTATAATGTGAGAAATACTTTTAACGAAAATGGTGAATTAATCGGTTCATTTATATGCAATGAAAAGCATCAGGGGTATTCTGATAGAATACATGGAGGAATACTTTCCGGTATAATGGATTCTTCCATGACTCAATGTTTATTTGCACATAATATCGTAGCCTATACCATTGACTTAAATATAAAATACTCACATCCCGTTAAGATGAATAAAGAAGCTATTGTTAAGGTAAAAATTCCCAAAAGACAAAATGATTTTGTCTACAACCTTAGGGGATTCATTTTCCAGGATGATATAAAATTAATTTCAGCAGATGCTAGATTCTGGATACATAAAGATTATAATTTATAAGATATTCAATCAGTCTGAAAATATGGCGGTTCTATCCTATTATCCAACTTGAATCTCCACGGGCATGCTGTTCCCTTTCAATTATAAACAAAAATTATCACTTATATAGTTTTTTTACCAGAAGCAGGAGAATTTTCCATAAAATTAAACGTGCATATGCATAATTAATCCTCTTAAATGTTGACACTGGAGAAAAGTT
>JAEINM010000407.1 GCA_016342385.1 Spirochaetaceae bacterium
ATTTTCTCATAAATTCCAACTATTTTCGAAAAATATTTTTCTATTCGAATGCAATTAATCCATCCTCTGAATCGAGAAAATTTCTGGCATTCTGAAAATCAAGAATAATATTTTCCAGCTCTTCGATATTTAAAGGGCGATAGCTGATAAGATCAGAAAATTTCAGCTTAATTGCGAGTTCTTCCAGCTTTCTTTTCAACTTGTCGGCTCTATAGTGAGATTCCTTGTGAAACATAGTGGAGAACAGTTTTCTGCTTTCGGTCATCCATAGGGCAACATCTTCAAAAGCCGGCTGATGATCCAAGGGAAACTGTCCGGGATATATGATGTGATTCCTGAATACAAAAAGAAATGAATTATCACCAAAATCTTTCAGAGAACGGGAAAACTCCAGAGTCAATGGTAATGCTTCAATAAGCAGATGATCCAGTCTGTCATACAATTCTGCAAAAAAGTTTATAGATGAGAAGAGATTTCCGAGTTTTTCCGCTCGATCATTCAAATTAAATCTTAATGTGTAATATAGATCCTGTTCCATAATATTTTACCTGAATTTTTTTTCATCCTAATCATTACATTGTTCAAACAATATTGTCTATGCTAATATTAAGCTATGAACAATAATGATATTTTTAAAAAATTGCGGATTGCCTTTAATATGAAAGATACCGATGTAATTGAAACACTGAAACTGGCTGACTATGATATTTCGAAAAGTGAACTCACGGCTATTTTTAGAAACAAAGATCATCGCAATTACAAGCTCTGTGGAGACCAGCTATTGAGAAATTTTCTCAATGGACTGATTGTCCGAGAACAAAAGAGAAATAAAAAAATTTGAATTATCTTTAATCATTGATTAAATTCTCTTTGTAAGAGGATTAAATAATGGAGAGGTTAAAGACTATATCGAATATGGGTAAAAACATCATATACTCAATATGCGTGATTAACATGAAGATAAAATCTTTTTCCGGGAAATTTTACACAGAACAGCGCTGTTATTGTCCAAGAAAGACAATCCTCAACTCCTCTTAGCCGATTTTTCCGGTGTTCCCTATACACACAAACTCTTTGAAATAACAAAACAGTTCATTTCAGATAATCTTGATCATATTAAAGCCGCTGCCATAATCGGCATACAGCTTGAACAGGAAATTGATCCTGAAATTGTAAAAAAAGCCGCCGCTCTCCATATTCTCTTTTTTTCTGATTTAAATGATGCAAAAAGCTGGCTTTCAAAAAAATAAATTCTACAATTAATCTCATGAATGTATTAATAAAAGACTTTCTGGAATTCAAAGAGCTATTGAGTCAACACACAATTTTTGTAATCGGCCTCCTGCTTATATTTGGATATATTCTGGGAAAACTGGCAGATAAAATCAGACTTCCGGAAATAACCGGCTATATTATATCGGGTTTACTGATGGGAGATGCCGTATTTAAAGTAATTCCCCTTCATTCGGATCTTTCAATTGTTACCGATATCGCTCTGGCTCTCATTGCTCTGACAATCGGAGGTGAGTTCTATATAACAAAACTGAAAGTCATGGGAAAGGAAGTCATGATTCTGACTGTATTTCAGATTCTACTGACCTATATAGTCGTATCTGTCAGTCTTTTCTTATTTAAAATGGAGCTACCCTTTGCTCTTCTGATGGGAGCTATTGCAACAGCGACAGCTCCTGCCGCCACAGTTGCCATCGTTCAGTCCCTCAGGGCTCACGGAAAATTCATAGACAGACTGTATGGCATTGTAGCCATGGATGATGCGGGAGCTGTTATAATTTTCAGTGTAACTTTTGCCATTGCCACAGGTATGCTGTCACCTCATGAGGCGGCAGGCAGCCATGGTGCCCTCCTGCTGATCTTCCATGCCTTCCAGGAAATCATCTTTTCTGTTGCTGTGGGAGCTTTGTTCGGATTCCTGATTCACAAGGTCACAACAAAACATACTAATACAGGCGAAGTCCTTATATTAACTCTGGCTCTTGTTCTCGTGGAAACAGCACTGGCCATATTCTTCCATCTGTCACCTCTACTCTCAAATATGGCTGCCGGCGCAGTTCTAATTAATATATCCCCGAGGAATCACAGAATATTCAGAATACTGGAGCCTTTGTCTCCTCCCATATACGCTCTGTTTTTTATTATAGCCGGAACTGAGCTGAATCCGGTCATCCTGATGCAGAAAGAGATTCTTCTGTTTGGTATGGTCTTTATTCTATCGAGAGCTCTGGCCAAATATTTTGGTGTTTCCCTCGGTGCCAAAGTGGCAAAATCAGCCCATAATATCCGTCGATATCTAGGATTATGCATGCTTCCTCAAGCGGGTGTTGCCATTGGACTGGTGCTGATGATACAAGCGTCCCCGGTTATTCAGACGATGACCGAAGCTCAGCAGAATATAATTGTCCTTATGGTCAATGTGGTGTTGCTGGCCGTATTTTTTAATGAACTGACGGGCCCGCCCCTTTCTAAATATGCCATTGTCAGCGCTATGGAGGAGGAATAAATGGACTTAGTGAAAATAACTGACATAAATAGCTGCCGCTGCGGAATCAAAGCAAAAAAGAAAGACGATGTCCTGAAAAAACTGGCTAAACTAGCCGTAAAAAGTGATAAACTGAAAGGCTTCTCCGAAGATGATATATACCATAGTATTCTTGAAAGGGAAAACCAGGGTTCTACGGGATTCGGCAATGAAATAGCCATTCCCCATGCCAGAATTAAGGGGATGGAGGATTTTCTTCTTTTCATCGTTACAGATAATAAAGGGGTGGAGTTTGATACCCTGGATAAAAAGAAAGCCCGGATAATTTTTGTAATTCTGGGCCCTGAAGAGTCAGTCAACGAACACTTGCAGATACTGGCTTTAATATCCAGAGCCCTTTCTCACGATAAAGTAAAAAAAGAGCTTCTTGGAGCATCAACAGAATCGGCTCTTCTGGAAGTTTTTTTGAAAAACACTATGGAAAAAGAGGAAAAATCTTCTGAGAAACAGAAAATGAAGCTTATGCTGATCGTTCTCTATTTTGATGACTTCCTATACCATATTCTGGAATACTTCATCCAGGAGGGCATTGAAGGTGCGACAATCATTGATTCCTCGGGTATGGGAGAATATATTTCCAGCATACCTCTCTTTGCCACCTTCATTGGATTTATGAACGAGAAAAAAAACCACAGCAAGACCATTATGGTAATGATACCTGAGAATAAAGAAGGGGATATAGTTGCGGGAATAGAAGAAATTACTGGAGACCTGGACAAGAAAGAGGGCGCCATGATCCTGACCACCGATATTTCCATGTACAAGGGCACAATGAAGATGATGTAAGACAAATGGCCATAAAGGTGTGCTATTTTACCAAATGGAATCATTTGTTCCCGAGTATAGAAGATAATCAAATTCTGCGGATTTTTTCCGGCCCGAGACATCCCAAGCACCGATTCCTACAAAAGTTCCCGTAAAACCCATGGGTTTTACATAATCATCGGATAATCTTGAAGCATCAAATTCCGGTCCAATATCTTTCCAGCCAGTGCTGTTCTGAGAATATCGGAACTGCATGTGCCGTCGTGAAACATCTACTCCGAGAGTTACCGGTCCATCACGAAGGGCTATTTCATTTTTCCCGAGAGGGAGATCCTGATGATTTAGATCGTAGCATATAATTCCGAGACTGCGCACACCATAATTGTCGCTGACACGGAGAATCATCTGAGTTGTTTCATCATAGCGTACGATCAGACCGGCAAACTGCTGAAAATCAAGGGGCTCAAAA
>JAEINM010000408.1 GCA_016342385.1 Spirochaetaceae bacterium
AATCTTATAGAGACCAAAGATTGCTACACCGATATTAATTGAGGGGAATTGAGAATCCTCATCCAACTCACTATTTTTAAACTTTTCCTGTAACTTTTCTGCGGCGTTTACAGCCTCATCTGGACCGGTTTCCGGAAGAAGCAGAACATAGCGGTTTATTTCATAGGAATATATAGTATCTGTCAGTCGAATGCACTTATTGAGACTCTGTAAGATTTGAGATGAAATACTGGAAGGATCAGAATTATCCTGGTTAGTGAGATCAAACATCAATATGGAAAAATGAGAACCATATCTATGAGCCCTTTCAATTTCTATTTTAATATCCTGAGATAAAACAGACCGATCGTAATACTTTATATTCTCATTATGGTTTGATAAAGAGTGATGGATTTTAAAAATATCCAGACTTTTAAAAATAGCCGGAACATGAATGTCTTTATTTATATTTTTTATATAATCGAGTAAAGCGACTTCGATTCCCAGGTTACGCCCAAGCCGATCTTCCATAAATAATTTATGTTTTATAATTTCAGAACTGATTTTTTCTTCTTCACAATCATTACTAAAGCATAGGATAGAGTTTATATAAGAGCGGAACTGGTGATTTTTTTTATCAATCTCTTGTTTGTTTTTCATATAATATTTCTTTGGCTCATCTAAAATTCTAAGTCATGGGAATAGGTTAATCAAATGAATAGTGTCTATAAGCGCGGGGACATGGTGAGGCTCCTCTTCTATTCTCTGGAAAAAAGGGAGGAAATCATTCAATAGATTTATTCAAACTACAATATATGAATAATTATATATATAAATATTGACTATGTGCCTTCAGATATAATAATATGCATAAGCACAATTGATTACGATGAGGAGTTATCATGTTTACAATAATTGCTATGCTGCAAAAAAAATTAGTTATTGTTATACCGGTTATTATGATTCTGGGGTTTTTGTTCGGCTTACAAATGGATGTCTCATTTTTAAAACAGGGGATTATGCCCCTAACATTTTTAATGGTATACCCCATGATGGTAAACTTACAGTTAAAAAAGATTGTTGAAAGAGGAGATGGAAAGGTTCAGATAGCCGCACAACTTCTCAATTTTCTCATAACGCCATTTATCGCTTTTGCTTTGGGAAAATTATTTTTCAGCACTAATCACTATTTAGCATTGGGTCTACTTTTAACAGGATTACTTCCTACATCGGGCATGACCATATCCTGGACAGGAATGGCAAAGGGGAATATGGCAGCAGCTGTTAAAATGACAGTATTTGGTTTATTAGTTGGTTCAATATTAACACCGGTTTACATAAAAATGCTAATGGGTGCTTCTGTCGAAATAAATATGCTCAGCATATTAAAACAAATAGCCATTATAGTCGTTATACCTCTTCTTTTAGGGAACTTTACTCAAAGATTTCTTATTGCCAGGTTTGGAATGGTACATTACCAGGAAAAGCTAAAGAAAAAATTCCCTCCTATTTCAACTCTTGGAGTTCTGGGCATTGTTTTTGTGGCTATGGCACTAAAAGCAAGAAGTATTATGAGTAATCCATCAGCCTTATTTGTTATTTTTATACCTCTTCTCATTTTATATGTGGTGAATTTTATTATCAGCACTATGATAGGAAAGCTTTTCTTTAAACGGAAAGATGCCATCGCTCTCCTCTATGGGACCGTAATGCGAAACTTATCTATTGCTCTTGCCATTGCCATGACAGCCTTTGGTAAAGATGGAGCAGATATAGCTTTAGTGGTTGCCATGGGTTATATTATTCAGGTACAAATGGGCGCGTGGGTTGTAAGGCTGACTGATCGAATATTTGCTCAAGAACACCACCCCCAAAAATCTTAGCTACAAGCTCATGTTCTCTAAGAAGATTTAGTATCAGAAAGAATTTTTTTATTAATTTTATCTAACTTTTTAATAAAAATTAATTCTTCTCTTTCTATTTCATCCAAATCATAGTTAAATTCTTTTAGAAGTATTTCAGTTTTCTCAAGACAGTGATGCTTCTGAATATAATTATTTTTTTGAATATTATTCTTGAGATTATCATATTTCACTTCAATCTCTTTATAGTCATTTTCTTCATTTCGGTAAATGAAATCACAATAAGATATATATATTCCTTTTTTCTTCTTCTCATATATGATTGGTCAAACTCATTATTACAATTCATATCACTAACTTCTCAGGGATTCTCCTCATGAAGTACTTCCTGCCTTCATAATCGGTCTCTATAAGTTGATCTTTACTGATTAGTTTATTAATAACAGACCAATCTGCCGAGGCCTTTTGTAAAAAATCTTTGACAGCATCTTCCCTCATCGGGTGTACTGATGTGATACTGAGAAGGTCTTCCTTTATACTCCCGGTATAGGTAAAGGTATTACCTTCATATCCAATCAGGTATTCTACATGATCAACCGGCTTACTAAATATTTGATAGGCTTTATTTATGACTTCCTCATCGGGGGGAAATACCCAATGCTCTGCGGGAGGTCTGGTAGGAATAGACAAATAAGCTTTGTCAGGCTTCAATTGGAATAAATATTCAGCTACTGCTTCAAGGTTATGATCGCCATCATTTATGCCTTTAATTAACATGGTTTCGGTTATTAGTTGGCCATGATAATTTTTTTTAAATTCAAGCAGTCCTTCGAGGATTGGATTTAATTGCATGCATTTATGAGGCCGGTTAACTTTGTGCCAGATTTGTTCTATGATTGAATCCATTTTAAATGAAATCCAATCTGTTTTTAAAAGGATTTTTCTGATATCTTCTCGCCAGATCAGAAAACCGTTGGTAATTATAGCAATTTTAATTCCCAAAGGTTTTAACATATCTATTGTAGGGCCTAAATTAACATCCAGCGTTGGCTCACCATTGGGAACGAATGTAATATAATCAATAGTCTCTCCCATTTGTTGGGCTTTTTTTATCTTGATATAGACTTCTTTCACTATTCTTTCCGGCTTAAAAAGGTCAAGGCGTTCGACATGAAGATTGTGAGTCCGACCAACCTGACAATAAACACAGGAATAGCTACACATTTTAGATGGAATATTGTTAATCCCCAGACTTCGCCCTAGACGCCTGGATGGAACTGGACCAAAGGCAATCATTATACGACCTCCCTAATAATTATAATATGGATTCTTAATCTAGATAATGCAAAAATTATGCCAGGATATAAGATGTGTAAAAATCATTTCAAGGGGACATGAGAAGAATAAAGTCTCATATTTACTACTCCTGCTATTTACCAGTTGCAATCCAAGTACTCTATTCATAGCGGTAAGAACGAACTGGTTCGAGCTCCTGGTTCTTTTAAAGTGATTCATTGATGAAATTGAGAAATAACATTACTCTTTATGTAGGAAATAGAGAGATAAGAGATGAAAAAGCAACAGGATTATGAATCTATACTTGATAGCATTTCTGATGGTGTTTTTACGGTTAATGATAAGTGGCGAATCACTTCATTTAATCATGCTGCAGAAATTATTACTGGTATACCTAAAGAGGAAGCTTTAGGCAAACCTTGTTCGGAAGTATTGCGTTCCAGTCTTTGTGGAGAGGAATGTGCTCTCAGGCAAACCCTGGAAGATGGAAATCCTATCATTAATAAAGCTTGTTATTTTATCAGCAGCCAGGGGAATCAGGTTCCTATTACACTTTCTACAGCGATTTTGAAAAACAGTGATGGCCAAGTCCTTGGAGGTGCTGAAACATTCCGGGATATATCGGAAATTGAATCCTTGAAAAAAAAACTTTC
>JAEINM010000409.1 GCA_016342385.1 Spirochaetaceae bacterium
TATACAGAATATTAGTTTCAATGAAAGGGACCTCATAAATTTTTCCGGATATTCTATGGACACACTAACAGGTTTTGCAGGATTTATTTTTAATTTAGCAAAAATATTTTTCTGGGGTATATTGGCTCCATTTTTTTATATCCTGAGTTATTTCAAGCTGTCGGAGAAAGAGGTGCGTGATGGATTTTAATAAAAGCCAGCCAATATATCTGCAGATCGCCGATTATATCAATGAAAACATCCTATTGGAGAAGTGGAAAGAAGAAGACCGGATTCTATCGGTAAGAGAGTTGTCTATGAATCTACAGGTGAACCCAAACACTGTCATGCGAACATACACTTATTTACAGAATGAGGAAATCCTTTATAATCAGAGAGGAATTGGATATTTTATATCAGAAGGCGCCATAAATAAAATCAGAACAATGAAAAAAAGACAATTTGTCAATATTGAGCTGCCTGTAGTCTTTAAGACCGGTAATCTGCTCGGAGTAACTCCCAGGGAGCTCAGTACTTATTATGAAAATTATCTGGAGGGGATTTAAAATGAAAAAAAGTAAAATCATGCTCCTGGGAGGAGCAGGATTCCTATTGTTGATTCTTTTGGTACTGATCTCTCTTTTCAGAATCTCTGCAGAAAAATTTATGAACTTATCTTATAATGCCCGAACTTTAATCGATGGTGCAGGAATCATTGGCAGTAAAGATTATAAATTCAGAAATTTTAATGCACTGTCATTTGAAAGCGTCTGGGAGGTCATTGTGATAGAGGGCGATGACTTTGGAATAAATCTGACTGCCGATGAAGCTCTGCTGAAAGAGATAGAAGTCTCTCAGAGTGGAAAGACAGTCACATTTTCCTATGACAAATTTCTCCGGAGTAACAGTGATAAAGATTACCCTGTTAAAGCTCAAATAACAATACCGGATCTAAAACGGGTAGATTTTAAGGGTATGGGAAGTATATTGCTTAAAAATTTTACTCTCGATGAACTGAATATTGATAATGCGGGAGCCAGCAATTTTGAAGCCGAGAATGTCTCTATTAAACAGTTAAATCTGATAGTACAGGGTGCGGCAAATGCCCGGTTGTTCAATATCAATGTGGAAAATTGTAACCTTGATATAAGCGGTGCAGCAAATATTGAAATAAATATGAATGGTGGAGTTCTCTCCGGAAAGATCAGCGGTGCCGCCAGTGTCGTATACAAGGGGATTGTCTCTGAAGAATCTGTCAGTATTTCCGGCATTGGACATCTGGAAAGACAATAAAAAAATTCTACCGGTCTTCTAAAAAAAACAGAAGACTGGTGTTAAATCCTATCGGTATCCTTTAGAATTAAGGAATCTATGAAACCTCTGACTATTTTAATATTATTTAGTTTACCACTTTTTATTTTTTCTCAGGAAAATCGGAAAGATGATTTTTATTTTTCTTCTATTGAGGAAGAGATCGTTGCGCTCAATAATAAAGCCAGAAAAACAGATGAAGACCATCCCTCTGATAAATTACAGTTAGCCCGAGAGGCCTATGAGCTTTCTGTTGCAGAAGATCTGTATACAAATCAGGCTGACGCACTGGCGACCATGGGAACGGCGTATTTAAATTTACTTGAAATTGATAAAAGTCTGGAATCATTAACGAAAAGCTATGAATTATCAAAGAGAATAGATTATTCAGAAGGGCTCTGGTATTCGGCTTTTTATCTCGGTATATTACATAATTTTCTCGAAGATTTTGAAAAGGCAGAGGCTTTCTACAAAGAAGCGGATCTACTAATCTCCAGTGAGAATGATATGAGACACATCCAGGTCTATCGGGAACTGGCCAAACTGTATAAAAATCAGAAACTATATAAAAAAGCAGTTTCCATGATATCCGATGCTCTGTATATTTCAGAGACTCTAAACGATATTCAATCCACACTTGAATTGAATCTTCTTTCCGGAGAGATTCATTTCAATTCAGGTAATATAAGAATAGCCAGCAGTTACTTAAACAATATCATCAATCAGACATCGGCAGTGGGTGACTATCAGAATATCAGGGCATCAGCAATGAGTCTCATGGGTAAATGTTATGCACTTCTGGGAAATTTCCCTATGGCACTTGCCTATGGACAGGATGCTTTGCTCCTCTCTGTGAAAAACAGTTTTGGATCAGGACGGCTCGATGCTTATGATTCCCTGTCTTTTATATATCAGTATATGGACGATTATGAAAAAGCATATTTTTATCTTCAGACATTCTATAAACAGAAGGAATTACTTGAAAAAGAGAAAAGTACCAGTTCTCTCAACAGAATCAAAGCCTATTACGGCACCTTTGAAAAAGATCAGGAGATAGATAAACAACAGCAGCAGATTGAAACTCAGAAACGACTAATCCTGGCAGGATCTCTTTTTATAGCATTATTTATAATATTGATCCTGGTTTTTTACCTCCTGTACAAAAAAAACTCCCGTATTGCAGAGAAGCTTACCAGGGAAATGAAAAAAGAGATGGTCTTATCAAGAACTGATCCCGTAACAGGATTACCGAATCGGAAAGATATGGAAGGTTTAATTCAAAATGCAATAACCCGATGGAAAAAGGAAAATATAGACTTTTCACTTCTGTTTATATCCCTTGAAACCTATAGCAAGATTGATCGGGAATGGGGAGAAGGTTCTGGAGAGGATCTTCAGAGATTTGCCAGTAGAATTATGCAGGTAGAATTAAAAGGACGGGATCGAATCTCTGTCTGGAAGCCTTTTCTTTTTCTCATATTATTACCGGAAACAGATCGGGAAAGTCTGAAAACTGTCATACATAAACTTCATCTGAAATTCTCAAAAATACAATATGTCTACGAAGGTAAGGAAACAACTCTATCAGTAAAATCCGGTTCCTATACCTATTCACGAGAGGATACCCGCTCCAACTGCATTGAACGCTGCAGAGAGGAGCTGGATAACTCTAGTACTTAAAACTGCTGTTACCTATAAATTCCCTCAGAATAGAATCCTCCGGGACCATATAACTCGGGATAGGAGTGAAATTGGATAGGAAATCAAGTAGACGGGAAGCGTCGCTATATTCACGACTTCCCGGTTTTACTGATCGGAGTAAAGGCTCCGCAAATACTTTTAATACAGATATTTCGTAATCTAAAGCAGAATTGAAAGCAGAGTCAGCTGACTCCTGAAAGGGGAAAATATTTTTTTCCTCTCCTCTTCTTACTGAGGGCCATATCTGGAAAGTATTTAATGCATCATAGTTTCTGAAATGATGATCCCTTACCATTCTTCTAAGAATCCTGTTATCTGTTGTTGCTATTCTATTGTGATCATCTATATTCAGCTGTGTGAGAGCCGAAAGATAGATTCTGTATTTTCTGTTTACAGGTATATCCGGTGTCAGGCGGTCATTCAGTCCGTGAATACCCTCCATCAGCAGAATGGTTCTGTCTCCCATATGCAGTGTTTTTCCCACATCACGGCGACTACCGATTTTAAAATCATACACGGGGAATTCCGCTTCCCCTTCATCAAAGAGTTTATTCAGGTTTTTATTGAGAAGAGGAACATCAAGGGCTTCCAGTGCTTCTAAATCCAATTTCCCATATTCATCCAGGGGAACCAGATCATGGTGAAGATAATAATCATCAAGAGAGACGATCATGGGATTAAATCCGACTACCTGTAATTGTATGGCCAGTTTTTTGGTAAATGTTGTCTTTCCCGATGATGAAGGACCAGCTATG
>JAEINM010000410.1 GCA_016342385.1 Spirochaetaceae bacterium
CTTTCCTGTTCATGAAGAAGTTCTTCAATTATATAGGAGTATGCTTCCGGGAGGGCTTTTCGAACCTTGGATCTGGTGTATTTCGAAGTGACAATCCGGCAGATTTTTATAAGGCGGAAGAGCATAATTTTAAAAAACTCATCTTTATCCTCTAAACCTTTCAGCATCAGAGGTACTCTCTGTTCAGGGTAGAATATAAGTGAGGCCAGATGTCTCTTGTCCTCTTCCATAAGAGTTCCGGAAAAAACCTCTTCAATCTTTCTCCTAACGGACCCGGAACCGTTCTTCAATACGTGAAGAAAAGCTTCCGACTCACCATGGATATCGGATAAAAAATGTTCTGTTCCTTTGGGGAGATTCAATATGGCACTGAGGTTAATGACCTCGGTACTGGCTTTCTGAACAGAATTGTACTGTCTTGCCAGCAATGCAAGAGCATCTTTTTTATTTTTATCCATACAATGTCCTATTTAATGGCTTTCAGGGCATTGAGATAAAACTCTCTATCAAATTCTTTATTTCGGCCGTTATTCAGTTTATAGATTTCACCTTCAAAGACGGCTGAGAACATCTCTTTGACTTCCAACTCAGTATACCCCCTGGCTTTCAGATCTGCAAAAATGTCTATAATACCCACCGGATCATTATCTAACAGCTGATTACTGATAATTTCTATCAGCGTATCTCTTCTCTCTTTCTTTTTATTGAATATTTTTTTAAAGAACATTGTGATTCCCAACTATTACAAAAATATAACTTTTTTGTTAAAAAAAGCCGTGATTTCATAATCACGACTCTATAATACAATCTCTATCTGGGAGTGTAAAGGAAGGCATCTCCATAACCGGAACTTCTAAACCTGGTCATCACGATACCCTTTTCATCACGACTGATAGGGCCGATAAGCAGTTTGTACAATTGCTCTTCTCCCGAAGGGACTGTCAGAACAATGGAAGGATAGGCGTCATTAATCTGCTCTATCTGAGAATACAAAACATCTACAGATTTATACACTCCTAACTGAAGATATGAACCGCCATTATGCAGCTCCGATACGATTAGACCTTCCAGTTCCGAACGCTCTACAGGTAGAGCAACGATGGTCTTCTCTTTAACTTTCTCTTTCTCTTTCTCTTTTTCCTCTTTTCTCTCTTGTTGAGGTGGTGGCCTGAAATCTCCCGGTGTCAGAAAATAAATGACATTCTCAGGCAGCTCTTCCTCATCGGGCTCCTCAGCAGGAGCAGTAACAATCGGTTCTGTAACAACCGGTTCTATGACGACAGGCTCTTCTATCAGGGTCTCTGTAACAATCTGGTCATCAGTTCCAGACTCAATTATCTCAGGTACGGGAACAAGGGTTTCGGAAACCTCTGGTTCTTTATCAGCTGTTTCAGTAATAAGCAGATCATCAATTCCGGCTTCTGTAAAAGATGTACCGAGTTCTTCCGGCTCAAGTCGACCCGGTTCTGCCAGTATAACAGAACTATCTAGTATTTCTCCGGAATCTTCTTCTTCCGGAGTCATACCAATCACTGTATCTCTCATCAATTCCGGTTCATATGTACCAGGCAGGTCTGTTTCATCATATGTTTCCGGCAGAGGGATATCAGGCTCTGAGACAGATCCCGTTATGGCATCAGCCAGAGCCTGAGGGTCATCAATAATCTCCACGATTTCCCCGGGTACACTCTTCTCTGAGTCCTCTTCCCCTTCCAGAATAACCAGAGGATCATAGCCCTCTTCATATAGTGTCCCTTCATTATTCATCACGACCGGAGGGATAAATTCATTGACATCGGTTTGGGCAGGAGGTTCAACTTCAATCTCAGGCTCCTGTTCTGATTGAGTTACAACTGGTTGAGCTGTAATAGAGGCTTCTGACTGAGGAAGTTCCCCGCTGGTTTCCGTCGATGTTTCTGCCACAATCTCGGCAGAGGGATTAAGATCGGGGTCTTCACTGTAGGGAAGATCATCGGAGTAACTGTTAAAAATCCCTTCATTTTTTCTTCTGACAACAACTTCAACATTGAGAATATCATCATCGGGCAGGTCAATGGCTTTGCCTGCTTCCGGAGACAGAACAAGAAACAATCCCGGTTGACTCAATCTTTTGACTATGGATACAGAAACAGATTTCCCATTTCTGGGGTTTGTCACAGTGACTTCTGTACTACCTGGAAATGAGTTTGATGCACCGAGATATCTTCCTGTAGCACTATCATCGCTGTAATAAGACTCAAATTCTTTCTGAATGGATACAGCGGCGTTGCCGGTCCAGACCGATTGACCGGTTAGCAATACTGCTGCATTAATTAATATTAAAATCAAACATATCCGTTTCATTAATCAAACCTCACTTCCAATGATCGGCAAAAAAAAAAAATGTATTACTGCTCTTTAAAAAAACTCTTCCAGTTTTTCAGCGACTTCTTCACCAATATTGAAATATAGCTCATCATTATTTAATTCTGATTTTCCACTCATATGAGAGAAATCCACAATTCCCGACAAAATGACCATGCCGTTCACAGTGGCCTGCAGTGTATAAGAGACTGTATAGGCATCTTCCAAAGGTTCAATGCTGATCATATAACGGGCATCTTCAGCTCCCTCTACAGAATAGCCGGGAGCATTCACAGTTGAAAACATAATAAATCCCAAATCAAATAGAGAATCCATCAGTCCATCTTCAACGGAGTTTGCCGCTTCAGCTGATCCTGAAATACTATCATTATTGTAAATGGAATTAACGATAATAGTTGAAGCTGAAAGTTCTGCGGTGATAATAAAAAGTAAAATAAGAAATAGTTTTTTCATAAGGTTTTGTTCTCCATCCTATCTGTTATCGGCACGTTCTTTCCTTTTTTAAAACACTCTATTAACTAATGAATAATTTAGTGTTAACATCTAATGATAAGCGAAGGCTATGCTGGATGTATAGGCAAAGCTTCTTACAGAGGGATCATTATTGGAGTAAGACTGTAATATGAGTACTAGTAAAGACAACAGGATTTTCATAATTGGAGCCGGATTTGCCGGAAAAACCATTGCCAGAGAAATAATGAGCAATAAAACAGCCGGAATTGTCGCCGCTTTTATAGATGATGATATTGAAAAAATTGGAACATCCATTGAAGGGATTCCCATTTTAGGTCCGATAAAATCCTGCGCCGGGCTACTTAGTAATCCTCAGAATGCTGAAGCTCTCATAGCTATCCCAAGGGCTTCAACAGAGGAACTGAAAGAAATCTATGATATTTTAAAATTAGCGGAATTCAGAAGAATCAGAATTGTTCCGGCTATATCCCAGATAATAAGTGGTGATGCTCATTTTATTCAGACTAGAGATATAGATCCTCAAGACCTTCTGGGAAGAACTCCTGTGTCAATAGATTTAAAAGAAAGCCTCTCATATTTAAGAGGTAAAAGAGTTCTGATTACCGGTGCTGGTGGGAGTATAGGCAGTGAACTTTGCAGACAACTTCTTTCAGGTGGTGCCGAAAGGCTCTATCTCTTCGGTCATGGCGAAAACAGTATCTATAAGATCGATAAAGAATTACGAAAACTGCAGGCCGGAGGTGTGGGAGATAAGGCGACCATAGTCCCGATAATCGGAGAACTTCAGGATCGAGACTATATGTTCTTTATTCTGAAAAGACTGAAAGCCCATGTGATATTCCACTGTGCCGCCTATAAACATGTCCCTATGATGGAATACAATCCCATTGAAGCGGTAAAAA
>JAEINM010000411.1 GCA_016342385.1 Spirochaetaceae bacterium
ATAATTTCCGGTAATTGTCTGACAAAGTTATTCTTTTTTTGACAAGAGTCTGATATGGGAATACTAAATTGGGAATTCCTATCTTATACTATGACCATAGGGAGATGATAAATGAATTTAAAAAGAACAAATCTTTATGACTGGCATGTGAAAAATGATGCGACGATTGTTCCTTTCGCCGGATGGGAATTGCCTATTCAGTACAAAACCGGTCCTATCACAGAGCACAAAGCTGTTCGTACCGGGGCTGGACTTTTTGATATCGATCATATGGGCCAGATTATGATAACCGGAAATGATGCTGCAGAGTTTCTAAACTACGTGGTAACAGCCGATCTGACTAAACTGGATATATGGAATTCCTCCTATTCTCTTATGTGTCTTCCCTCTGGCGGAGTTATTGACGATCTTTTTATATACAGACGGCCAGAGGGATGGATGATCGTAGCAAATGCATCGAATCTGGAAAAAGACTTTAACTGGTTAAAAAAACAGGGAGAAGGCAGGGATGTGTCTATTACCGATATATCGGAAGAGACATATATGATCGCTTTTCAGGGACCTAAAGCCATTGAAGTTCTGGACTCTCTTACTGAGGGACGAACCGGTAAAATCCCCCGATTCTCATCGGCTCAGGAGACTCTATTCGGAGTGGACCTGCTGATTGGAAGGACCGGATACACCGGTGAAGATGGTGTCGAGCTATTTTATCCCGCAGAAGAAGCAGAAAAAATCTGGCAGGGTATTATCGATCAGGGCCAAGAGATAGGTGTTGAAGTCATGCCGATCGGTCTGGCCGCAAGAGACAGTCTCCGTTTTGAACCGGGATTCCCCCTCTATGGCCATGAACTGAATGAAGAAAAAACTCCCCTTGAGGGACGGTTGAAGTGGGCCTGCGATCTGGAGAAAGATTTTATAGGTAAAGCGGCCATTCTCAAGCAGCTCGATGATGGATTGCCATCAAAACTGGTTTCATTTGAACTCCTGGATAAAGGTGTTCCCCGGGAGGAGTACAAAGTCCTTTCAATGGAAGGTGAGGAAATAGGTTATGTCTCTACCGGTTTATATGCTCCCTGGGTGGACAAATACTGTGGTAATGCCTATGTTCGACCGGAATATGGCAAACTGGGAACCGAATTCCTCATACAGATTAGAAAAAAAACCAAGAAAGCGGTTGTCATAAAACGGCCTCTCTATAAGCCTTCATACAGATAGGTGATGTTTATACAGGTCATAGGCACAGAGCTTGTCTTTGTGGGGTTTTAATAAGAGTCAGACTGAAAAAAAGGAGAAAGTAGAATATGAAAATTGATGTGAATGCCAGATACAGCCAAACACACGAATGGGTCAGAAAAGAGGGTGATCTTCTTGTCTACGGAATTACAGATTATGCCCAGGATAAAATTGGAGAAGTTGTATATGTCGAACTTCCCGAAGAAGATGAATTTAGAAAAGGAGATTCTTTCAGTGTTGTTGAATCTGTTAAATCAGCCAATGATCTGTATATACCTGTCAGCGGTGAAGTTGTAGAGATTAATGAAGCTCTCGAAGATGATCCTGATCTTGTGAACAGCGATGCTTTCGGAAAGGGATGGATATGTAAAATCAATCCTTCAGATGAATCTGAATATGATCAACTGTTGTCGTCAGAAGAGTATGAAAAAATGATCAGCGAACTCAGTTAACCGGAGATTATAATATGAGTTTTTTATCGAACATGAAAAAAGACAGAGACATTATGCTCGAAAAAATCGGCATTAACTCTGTTGATGAACTTTTTTCCGATGTTCCCGAGGATAAGCGATTTCCTGAAATCCATATGCCGCCGGCACTATCGGAACCGGAAATCCTTCTGGAATTATCCAGGATGTCAGCGAAGAACGCCAGCGCGGAATGTTATGACTGGTTTTTAGGGGGTGGTGTTTACAATCACTTTGTCCCCTCGGTTGTTCCGGCTCTGACATCGCGTGGAGAATTTCTGACCGCCTACACTCCCTATCAGCCTGAAGTCAGTCAGGGAACACTGGAAGCCATTTTCGAATACCAGACCATGATTTCAGAACTGACGGGGATGGATGTGGTCAATGCCTCTCATTATGACGGGGCAACCGCACTGGCTGAAGCGGCCATTATGAGTGTGCGGTCAACGAGGAAAAGAGATAAGGTAGTTATTGCTCCCGGCCTTCATCCCGAGTATCTGGAAGTTATTCAAACTTATTTTCAGGGACTGGATATAGAATTATCCACCGGTGAAATAGATGAGAATACGGCCGGTTATATTGTTCAGAATCCCACTTTTACCGGTGAGATCTTAGATATTAAAGCAGAAGCCCGCAAAGCTCATGATAGGGGAGCCTTGCTCATAGTTCATACGGATCCCATCGCTCTGGGCGTTCTGGAGGCCCCGGGAGTCTGTGGCGCTGATATTGTCACAGCCGAAGGGCAGGGACTTGGAGTGGGAATGAATTTCGGAGGACCTCTCCTGGGGATTTTTGCCACAACAGCAAAACATATAAGAAAAATGCCCGGTCGTATTATCGGAGAAACAGTAGATCTGGGAGGAGCAAAGGGGTGTGTTCTCACCTTTGCCGCCAGGGAACAGCATATCCGCAGAGAGAAAGCCACCAGTAATATCTGTTCCAATCAGGGACTGGCCGCCTTATCCGCTGCCATATATCTCGCTACCCTCGGGAAAAGCGGATTTAAAAAAGTAGCAGAACTGTGCTGGCACAAAGCTCATTATGCCGCAAAAGAAATTGGTAAAATAAAGGGGTTCTCTATAAAGACAAAAGGAGACTTTTTTAAGGAATTCCTTATTGAGACACCAATCCCCGCTGAGGACATATATGCAAAACTGAAGGAAAAATACATTTTAGCCGGTCTTCCCTTAAGCCGGTTTAAAGGTGGGAATGACAATGACCTTCTTGTCTGTGTTACAGAAGTGAACAGCAAAAAACAGATCGACCGTCTGGTTGAAGCTCTTAAGGTGGTGGCATTATGAGTAACCTCTGGAAAATTAGCGGAAAGGGCAGAAGTGCTGTATATCTTCCGGAACTGGATGTACCGGAAACAGCAATCCCTGCAAAACTGAGAAGAAAAGAAGAACCGAATCTGCCGGAAGTGGCAGAGATGGATCTTGTGCGCCATTATACAAACCTCTCGAGGAAAAACTTCAGCATAGATACTCATTTCTATCCATTGGGCTCCTGTACCATGAAGTACAATCCCAAAGTCAATGAGGTGGCAGCCGCTCTCCCGGGATTCAGAAACGCTCATCCCTATCAGGGGGACGATTTGTCTCAAGGGGCCATTGAGCTTTTGTACAATATGCAGAATCTATTGACCGCAGTGTCCGGTTTTGAGGCCACAAGCCTCCAGCCTGCTGCCGGTGCTCAGGGTGAGCTTACGGGTATTCTGATGATCAGGGCCTACCATGAGGAGAAGGGTGATCTGGAAACAAGAAGGAAGATCCTGATTCCCGATTCAGCCCACGGGACTAATCCGGCAACAGCGGCAATGTCAGGCTTTAAAGCTGTTGAGATCCCCTCGGATAGCCATGGAAATATTGATCTGGAAGCTTTAAAGAGTCATTGCGATGAAACTCTGGCCGGTATTATGATTACCAATCCCAATACCCTCGGACTCTTCGAGGAGAACATCCTTGAAGTTATTGACGCCGTTCATAAGGCCGGTGGTCTGGTTTATGGAGACGGGGCGAATTTCAATGCCATTATGGGA
>JAEINM010000412.1 GCA_016342385.1 Spirochaetaceae bacterium
CCCCCCATGCCTATTCTGCATAAGACAACAAAGAAAAAACTCAGGTGGGACTCTCTTTTTATGGCAGCCTGTGTGCTGGGGTGTTTCATCGTCATAGCCCTACCATCGACATATGATAATGCTATACGAAAATCCCATATACCAATGAATCAATATGAAGCCTTTAAAGAGGATATTCCCCGGGTAATCTTTGAAGCTTCTTTATATTTTAAAGAAAAAAATTATAAAAGGAGTCAAAAATGACTAAATTGCGTTTTTTTATTAATATGGCGATTGTTATATTATTTCTAATACTGGGAATAATTCTCACAGGAAACAGCTTAACTTTATATGTGGATTCAGCCTCCCTTATACTGGGAATAATTATCCCCTATATAATTGTATCCTTTGTATTTACTCCCCGAGATCAGATGAAATTTAAGAAAGAGATTTTCACCCCAGAGGGAACAGGTGACAAGGCAGAACTGGCGAAAGCTTTAATCTATTTTAAGTCTTTTAAAAACCTTCTGATTGCAAGCTCTGTAACTGTAACAATTTTAGGTTTCATAGGGATAATGGCAAATCTTGAAGACAGGTCTTCAATAGGTCCCAATTTAGCTGTTATGATGATAGTACCTTTTTATGTGGCTATCTTTTTACTCATAGTCGTCGAACCGCTCCGGGCGGCAGCGGAGAAAAACCTGAAGGGATAAGCTCCTTCGTCCTCCCCTCTCCCTCTGGGAGCAGGGGGATATTATTACCCATCAGTAGGAGTCTATTCCTTTTATAGTCCCCATTTATAAATTAATAAAAAGAAATTTAGCGTTTTCCCATAGAGTCCATTAGACTGATTCTATGATTGATTTTGATGAACTTCATGACAGAAAAGAAAGCTATTCTGTTAAATGGAATAATCAGTTTCTCGAAAAAATGTTCGGAAAGGGAGAGCTTCTCCCTTTTTGGGTTGCCGATATGGATTTCCGTGCACCGCAAGTATTAATAGAGAACCTGAAAAAGCGGTCGGAACAAGGTTTTTACGGCTATGAGTTTCGCCCCGATTCCATAAAAGAAAAAATAGCTGAATGGTGCTATAGAAGACATGAATGGGAGATTGATGTAAAAAACATTTCCTTTGCTCCCAATGTACTGAACGCTATATCTGTACTCATTGAATTAAACACGAATCATGGAGAGGGTGTCATCATCCAGCCACCGGTTTACTATCCTTTTGAAGAGACAATTATTTCTTCCGGCAGGAAAGTGGTTTATAACCGGCTTATTGAAGATAATGGGTTATACAGAATCGATTTTAAAAACCTGAAAGAAGCCGCTTCCGATAGAAATACCAGAGCTATGATACTCTGCAGCCCCCACAACCCTGTGGGCAGAGTCTGGACCGAAGTGGAATTGACCAGGATAGCCCAAATCTGTTTTGATGAGAATGTCCTTCTTATCAGCGATGAAATTCATATGGAATTTGTCTTCAATAATCAGTATTTTCTGACAACAGCTCTTCTTGAAGAGAAATTCAGAGCCAATACAGTTCAGCTTTTTTCCACCGGGAAAACCTTCAATCTCTCCGGCAATACCATAGGTATAGTACACTTTAATAATAGGAAATTTCAGAATGACTTTAACCGTTTTATTCACCGGTATCATCTAAACGGAGTCAATGTTTTTACGACGACAGCTCTGGAAACAGTTTTTACTGAAGGAGAGCCCTGGTTAAATGAACTGCTTACCTATCTGGAAGAGAACCTCGAATATGTTTTAAAGCGTATAAAAGAGGAACTGCCCGAAGTTATACGATTTAAACCTGAGGGGACCTATCTGCTCTGGTTGAGTTTTGCTGAATACGGATTTAAAGGGAAAGAGCTTGAAAAACTTCTTGTAGATAAAGCTGATATCGCTCTGGATCCCGGAAGATGGTTCGGTGAAGAGTACTCAGCCTATGCCCGATTAAACATCGGATGCTGCAGGGAATTACTGACCGAGGCCATAGATAGGATTACCGCCCTCTTTAAAACATTGGCTGTCTAATCAAAAAAAACGATATTAGTATTTATTGTTTTTTTTTTTACGAATTATGGTTTATACTTCAGATATTATGGCAAGGAGGAAATAATTCTGCATATTAGAAGTATTTCTCTGAAGAGTAAGAAAGATGTGAAGATATTTTCCGATTTTCTCAGGTTGAGAGATCTGGAAATGGATAATGATATAGATTATGCCATTGTACTGGAAGAGGGCATAAAAGTTATTGCCTCCGGGGCCATGTCAGGACCGGTGCTCAAATGTATTGCTGTGGACAAAGAACATGAGGGTGAAGGTTTTATTGGTAGAATCGTGACCTATCTTCTGCTGAAGGCTCATCATGAAGGGATAAATCATCTTTTTCTCTTCACCAGTCCTCATAATGCCTTTATTTTCAGGGAATTCGGTTTTCATGAAATATCAAAAGTTGATGAAACGGCCGTTCTAATGGAAAATACGCTTCATGGACTATCAGATTTTATAGATGAACTTTCCCGTAAAAAAGTCGAGGGTAAAAAGATTGCCTCCATTGTCATGAACTGCAACCCCTTTACTCTGGGTCACCTCTACCTGATAGAGAGAGCCGCTTCTGAAAATGATCATGTTCATGTTTTTATACTCGATGAAAACCGGTCCCTTTTCCCGACAGAGATCAGGATAGAGCTGGTGAAGAAAGGGACAAAACACCTTAATAATGTGACGGTTCATCATTCCGGTTATTACATTATCTCGGCCGCGACTTTTCCCTCTTATTTTTTGAAAGAATCTAAAAAAATCGTCGATACCCACGGCCGTATGGATCTGAAAATTTTCTGTAATCATATAGCTCCAGCCCTGTCAGTTACCTGCCGTTATGCCGGAGAGGAACCACTCTGCGAGGTAACCAGTCATTACAATTCACTGATGAAGGAGTTACTTCCCGCAGCGGGAATAGAAGCTAAAATAATCAGACGTAAAGAGAACAAAAATAAACCGATCAGCGCCTCTCTGGTTCGGGAGTATCTAAAAGCTGAAGATTTTAAAAATATACAAAAAATAGTTCCTCCCTCGACAATGAAGTTCCTCAAGTCGGAAGCTGCGGAACCGGTTATAAGAAAGATAAAAGGACAGATTTAATGAGAATAGTGAAAACCGGAATAGCCGGAACTCTCGAATCCAGCGATGTAATGATCACTGTAAGGGAAAATACAGCTAAAGGGATTAAAATTGAGCTTCAGAGTATTGTTGAAAAGCAGTTCGGGAAACAGATCCACCGGGTCATCAATGAAAAGATGGGTGAACTGGGAATAGAAGACGCCATAATCTCTATTAATGACAAGGGCGCTCTCGACTGTACTATAAAAGCCCGGCTGGAAGCCGCATCCTACAGGGCTGCGGGTATCCAGCATGTCCGGTGGGAGGAAAAATAGATGGAGAAACTGAGACGAACCATGCTCTATGTGCCCGGAAATAATGCGGGGATGGTAAAAGATGCCCATATATACCGCTCCGATTCTGTCATGTTTGACCTGGAAGATTCTGTCTCTCTTCATGAGAAAGATTCTGCCAGATTATTAATTTTCAATGCCCTGAAAACTCTCGATTACGAAGGGATTGAGACAGTCGTTAGAATAAACGGTCTCGATACTCCCTTTGGATTAGATGATATAAAAGCCATGGTCAGAGCGAAACCGGATATTATAAGAATTCCTAAAGCTGATTCAGCTGA
>JAEINM010000413.1 GCA_016342385.1 Spirochaetaceae bacterium
CTCCAGATCCTCCAACCAAATAAAAGGATGTTGCTCCGGTTGAAGTATCTGGGCTGACATTATTAGTCTCAGGATCATTTATTCCAAAATATAGAGTAGAGGCTACAGAATCGGGAACCTCAAAAAAGATAACATTAATATTGTCAGGATCTCCAAGACCTGTATCCGCAGCATTTTGAAACCAGTTATTAGGATCTGATGGTATTGTACTCTGTGAATAAACATTGATAGTTATAATACTTAGTAGAGTAAACAGATATAAAAAGTTCAATTTGCCAATCACCAGAAACCTCCGCAAGCCTAATAACTATTTACCTATAGAGTATATATCGTCAAAGAACTATTTCCAAGAATGTTTACTTTAACATATTTATCCTAATTAATATTAATATAAAAGATCTGACTATAAGAATTTAATGTATAAATGAAAGCCATTTACCTTAAAAGAAAAACTATGAGCTAATACCTATTCTCCGTGAAGCATCGCTTTTTTGTGGAATGCCGGAAAAGCCATGTTCATCAATTGGTGTAACTTCAAACCTTAAATACATTAAATTATCAGAAATTGTTGTAGTATAAGAGAGACTATTCGAATCTGGAATAGCTGTTCCCGGATCATCGGGATTTGCACATCTGTACCAGATGAAAGTCGATGAGGCCTCACTATCTCCATCTGGATCCGAATACTGATACATTGCACTTAATGTATTACCAATAGCTGAAGTATCTCCGTGAATAGGATATTCAGTTAAAGTCAGATTCGAAGCACTCTCGGTAGCTCCAATACTCCATCCGCTTAATGGAGGAGTACTGGAAGAACTAAAAATATAATATGCGACATCGGAATATGCCGTAGGAGAAAAAGCATCATCATTAATATCTATAATCCAATGATAAAAAGAATATATTTCAGCCGCGTAAATATGAAATTCAGAACTGGTGCCACCTGAATAGTGTGGTTTGACATTGATAGAGTCAACATAAGAATAATTCTGGTTAAAATTAGAATCCTCTGCATTGCTTACGACATAATCCCAGGTTCCAAAACTGGCAACCGGAGCCTGATTCACCTCAAAAGAGACAGTGACAGCAGATCCATTTGTATTTAATCCCCCGACATCTTCACTCCAGAACAAAAATGATTCTGAACTATGAGGATCTGTTGTATCTGCAGTGACAAGACCAGAAATTTCATTCAATGTCAGCCAATGCCCTGAAGGTATATCTGATCTGAAATATACTATATCTCCATTAGGATCTGATAATCCATCCTGCTGATCAATCTCCAACTGAAATGTATTACTGATTGATCCTTGATTAAAAACATAAGTTGAAACGGATGCTGTAACCGGATAGGGGGTATCGTTATTTACATCTACATCAACATTATATGCCACATTACTAGTTTCAGAACCCGAAGCATCTTCACTCCAGAAGGAAATAGTCACTAAATCATGAGTTTCAGCCGTATCAACAGTAACCACTCCTGAATCTTCATTCAGGGTTATCCATACAGGTAATATTGAGGACCTGAAAAAGACAGCATCACCATCGGGATCCTTTAAACCTCCCTGCTCGGCAATTAACATCTGAAAAGTATTATCGACAGTACCCTGGTGAAAACTTTTTGCGGTAAAATCCGCCGTGACGGGATAGGGCGCTTGATTCTCCTCTCCCGGAGGATCAACGAAAGGATTCCTGCAGGAGGACACCATCCCTGCGAATGAAATGATTATAATTGAAATGTAAATTCTCTTAAACATACTCCACCACCTTCACAAAGGGGGGACCCGGGCAAAAAGAAAAAACACACTGCTGTAACTCTCAAAGTCTCCCACAGTGTATTAATAATAGTAACTCAAAAAGAAAATTTATCAGAGGATTTGTCATAAAAAAAGCATCATTTTATGACAATTACTACTTTAGTCTTACAAAAATCTCTACATTTTCTCCAATAACACTATTGGACTTCAAGAAGGACTGAAAAGGCCAGTCCCCCGGTCTTGAGGCCCCATTCATCTTCACTCCAGAACGAGACCGTTTCCGGACCGTGCAGTTCTGAAACATCCACTGTAACCAGACCTGTCTCTTCATCTAAAAAAACCCATGCTGGTAAAGACATAGCTTTAAAACATACTTCATCTCCATCGGGATCAGCCAGTCCCCCCTGGTTGAGAAGGATTTCGAGCTGGAAAGTATTATCACCTGATCCCTGATCAAAGAGGTAGGAGGTATAATCTGCCGTTACCGGATAGGGTGGATTGTTGAAAACGGAAACATCAATATCAATAGAATCTTCTCTTGTACCCCCGCCTAAACAATCATCGCTCCAGAATGAGATTGTAACAACCCCGTGAACTGCAGCTGTGTCGACAGTAACAATTCCGCTATGAACCTCAAGGCTGATCCAGAGAGGCAAAGGGGACGACCTGAAAACGACATCATCGCCATCGGGATCTTTCAGCCCGTCCTTTTCATCAATCAAAATCTGAAATGTGTTATCTTCTTCTCCGATTTTAAAATGACGTTCTGTAAAAGGAGCTGTAACTGGATAGGGAGAACAATTGTTCAAATCCGGTGAACTGATTGCTAAATTGCTGCATGAATACAGCAACCCTATAAATGAAAAGATTACAATTAATATGTAAATTTTCCTTATCATATACTACTACCGACACTAAGGAGGGAAACGTCATTGTCCTGTAAAAGTCTCCTGCAGTGCAGTATTAATATTATATCAAATTGATAATTAATCGGTATGAAGCCATGAAAATCATACCATTTTATGATAATTGAAACTTAAGTATTACAGAATAAGTCTTACAAAAATCTCTTAATAAATGGTAGACTCTCCAGAAAGAAACACTATTAGAGAAGAGGATATCCATGATTGCAGAAGTTACATCATCCAAATTAAAAGGATCCCTGCCGATTCCGGCATCAAAATCACATTCTATCAGGGCTCTGCTCATCGCTACTCTTGCAGAGGGAACCAGTGAATTATACAATCTTCTCGATTCCGCCGATGTGAAGTCCTGCATCGAGACCTGTCGTGCTCTGGGAGCAGAAATAAGCGAAGCGCCAGATAAACTAATAGTAAAAGGGACCGGAGGCCGGATAACTGCGCCGGCAGACCCCATTGATGTGGGAAACTCGGGCACAACCATATACCTCGCGGCCTCTCTGGCGGCTCTTTCCGATACTCCTGTCACTTTTGACGGCGATGAACAGATCCGAAACCGATCGGCATCAAATCTTCTTGATGCTCTGGGGACTCTTGGAGCAAAGATAAGCTCCGCTCCAAAGGGGTGCGCCCCTTTTTCAGTGTCAGGACCGGTAGATGGTGGGGAAGTAACGATTGAATGCCCCACAAGCCAGTATCTCTCGAGTCTGCTCCTAGCTGCCCCGCTTTTTAAAAATGAAACAATAATCAACGTCTCCCTGCTACACGAACAGCCCTATGCGGAAATGACTCTGCGCTGGCTCGATGAACAGGGCATAAAATACACAAACAGAGATTTCAAACAATTTATTATCCCTGGAAACCAGAAATACAGATCCTTCTCCAAAAAAATTCCAGCGGATTTTTCCTCGGGGACATTCTTTCTCTGCGCAGCCGCCATAACTCAATCAGTGCTGACATTGAAAGGACTGGATATGTCAGATAGTCAGGGAGACAAAGTTGTCGTGCATATGCTGGA
>JAEINM010000414.1 GCA_016342385.1 Spirochaetaceae bacterium
TGCATATGCATTTTAAAAAGTCTTTAAAATGAGTTTAAAGGCAGTTTTGTCATTATTTCAGTATATTTACTGAAATATAAATTTTTAATGAAAGTATAACAGGAGGTATGTTATGCGTGGTAATAAAATGGGACCTGAAGAAAAAGGTCCGAAAACCGGTCGTGGATTAGGTTTCTGCAATGGTTATGATAATCCCGGGTATATGAGTAATAATGCTCCCCAGGGTATGGGACGTGGTTTTAGTCGTGGTCGTGGCCGAGGATTCGGTGGCGGTTTCGGTCGGGGTTATAGGCAGGATGTTAATCCTGAAAATTCTAAACTGGTGTCTAGAATTGAAGAGCTTGAAAAAGCCCTTAAAGAACTCTCGAAATAGGATCTTTTGCAGAGATGTAAAGATGTCTAATTATGGCATCTTTACATTTTCGATGCAAATAAAATTCATAGGGTAAGACAGGAGATATAATATGAAACTAGCATTATGCAGTACCGGTCAGGAGTTTACCTCTACACTGGATGAAAGATTTGGAAGAACTAATTATTTTATTTTCTATAACACAGAGAGTTCTGAGATGGATGTTGTGGAAAATAGTGCGAGAGAAGCTGCAGGAGGAGCTGGAGGTTTAGCTGTACAACAACTTGTTGACAATGGCGTCGAGATCCTGATTGCACCGGAAGTTGGTCCTCAGGCGCTGGATGCGCTTAATAGATTTAACATTCCCGCATTTAAACAGGGGATTTTCAAAACCGCAGAAAGGGCTATTGCTGCTTGGGGAAACGGAGAGCTAATAGAGATTGAAAAACCTGGTAATAAGGGGCTTCATAAAGCGTGAAAATAGCAGTATTAAGTGGTAAGGGTGGTACGGGGAAAACAACTGTTTCTAATAATCTGGCTGCTCTTATGACGGAAGCCACCATTATTGATTGTGATGTTGAGGAGCCCAATAGTTTTATTTTTTTGAAACCTACCGTTGAAAAAGAGGAAGATATTTGTGTTGAGTATCCGGTTGTAGATGACTTGAGGTGTAAGCACTGTAAAAAATGCGCGGCATTTTGTCATTATAATGCCATTATTGCCGGCACTCTGCTGACTCTTCCCATGAAGGAAATTTGTCATGACTGTGGCGGATGTGCCATTGTTTGCCCTGAATCTGCTATAGAGTATCAAACTAGGACTATTGGCAGGATATTCAGTGGCAGGGCTGTTACGGGCAACAAGATGGTTTACGGTGTTTTAAATCCTGGTGAACTATCGGGAGTAAGAATCATTAATCAGGTAAAAAAAATAGTTCAAAATGATCCTATTGTTATCGTGGACTCTCCGCCCGGAACGTCCTGTTCTACTGTTGCTGCTGTTGAAGGGTGTGATTTCGCTATAATTGTGACAGAACCAACCCCTTTTGGTGTAAGTGATATGAAAATGGTTGTTGAGATGTTAAGGTCAATGTCTATTCCAATGGCCGTAGTCATTAACAAAGCCGGTTTAGGTGATGATGAAGTTTATAAATATTGCCATGATGAAAAGCTTGAAATAATCGGAGAGATCTCTTTTGATAAAACAATTGCCGAGGCCTATGCAAAAGGGGAACTGGCAGTAGATGTCAGTGAAGAAAAACGCATCAGTTTTACACAATTATGGGGTGCAATACACGGTATAATAGAGGTGACATATGACCATTAAAGAAATCGTGATTATATCGGGAAAAGGGGGTACAGGTAAAACAACACTGACGGCATCCCTGGTTCCCTATTTAGAGAATATTGTCATTGCCGATTGTGATGTCGATGCACCTGATCTTCATATTCTGTTAGATCCTGAAATCAGGAGTCGTGAGAATTTTGTAGGTCTGAAAAAAGCCGTTGTAGATCTTTCAGCCTGTACTCACTGTATGGCTTGTGTTGATTCCTGTAAATTTGATGCGATTAGTGATTCAATCATAATTAATGGAATGAAATGTGAGGGCTGCGGAGTTTGTGAGTATGTATGTCCTTCCGAAGCAATTGCCATGAAAGATACGGTAGTCGGAACAGTTTTTCATGCTGATACCACCTATGGCCCCATGGTTCATGCCAGATTGATTCCCGGTGAGGAAACGTCGGGAAAACTGGTATCTCTTGTAAGAAATGAAGCTAAAAAAGAGGCAGAGATAAAGGGTTTGGGAACTATTCTTATTGATGGATCTCCCGGAATAGGATGTAACGTTATCTCATCAATCACCGGCGCAGAAAAAGTCATAATCGTTACAGAACCAACAATGTCAGGACTTCATGATCTGAGCCGGGTTTTTGATATTACCGATAGATTTTCAGGTAAAGTTTTTGTTGTAATAAATAAATTTAATCTCTCCCGGGAGATGAGCATTAAAATTGAACAAGAGTCAAAAAAGAGGGGTAGTGAAGTATTGCTGAAGATCCCTTTTGATAAAAGAATGGTGAAAGCAATAACCGATAAAAAGATTCCCTCCCTGGCAGAAAAGGAATTATTTTCAGAAGCAGGATTTGAAGAATTTGTAAAAAGAATAACCTGAAGAATAATACACTTAAGCATTGATATGGAGGATTAGATGAAAGGAAATGGATTGGGACCAGAGAATAAAGGACCTAAAACAGGCAGAGGATTAGGATTCTGTTATGGGTGGGGAAAATCCGGATATTTAAATGATAAGGTTGCAGGAGAAAACAACAGGCTTAAAAATGGGTATGGTTATAAAAACAGATGGGATCTTTCATCAGAAAAAAAGAAAATTGAATAATGATAGTTTTTTTACAGGCCTAAGAGTCAATTCCTCATCTAGAATTCTGAGCAAATTCAAATCTGAAACCTTGTCCATAATCAGGTTCATCTCTTCATTCTTTCAGCTGCCTACATCCGGGCATTAAAAAAGAGGTCTCTCCTATGTTGTTGTCTATTAAGGCTTGAATAACATCTTCCGGTTTTCCGGCGATAAAGGACGAGACCTCACATCCGGTACTTTTTAAAAAACTTTCATAGCGATAAGGAATGGCCCCGCAGATTAAATATTCAACCTTCTGTTGAAGCAATTCCTGTACCTTCATTTCCGGAAGAGAGTCTGCAAATGCTACTTCCTGCTCGATTTTCCACCGGTCTCCTGTTACTGAGATAGAAAGCCATCTGTCAGCAGTATCAAAAACCGGAGCAACCCGATTTTTCCACACTGGGATCGCAACTTTCATAAGTACCCCCGCTTATAACACTGCATAATGTGTGCCAAATGATAAACATATTAAAATCAGAATTCTACCAGGTAAAAGGATAAACCTGTTACAATACCAAACACTAAATTACACACTATTGATCAATAGAGCATCCTTCAAAGTAATGGAGAGAAGTGGGAGCATTTCATGGCCATTATGAATTATGGAACCTGCCAGTAGAATGGAAAAGGGGAGTCATCCTTTATTCTTCTATTATTATAGCTTCAGCAGGGCACTGATCTGCAGCATCCCTGGTACTGACTTCTACTTCCGGTGGAACGAGATCAATGCGCACGATAGCAACTTCCCCATTCATTTCAAAAACTTCGGGACATGCGTCCAGACAGATACCACATCCGATACAGAGATCCTGATCAATACTGACTTTCATAATACTCACCTCATAATATAAATAAAATATTTAAGAAAATTAACGTACTTGAGGGTTCAAAACTAAAT
>JAEINM010000415.1 GCA_016342385.1 Spirochaetaceae bacterium
ATATAACCAGTTCCAGCCCTTTTCTTAAGTTTTCCAGAATTTCAAGGCCTAAAAAGATCAGACGTTCTGCTGCAAGATCCTTTTCGGTGATAAAACTCTTATATTTTCTTTCGAGGGCAGAGCTCTTTTTTATTTCATTCTTGAGTAGTGAAAATGTCTTTCCATCTTCATGGTCAGGAAGCAAAGTTTTATCAAAAATATGAATCTCGGTTTTTATTTTCTCCACATCCTTCTGAAGTTCCAATATCTTTGACTGAAGCTGTGGGTTTTTTATGAGCACAGTCTTATAGAGTACTTGAAAGACCTCAACCATATTTTCCTTATAGTACTGTGAAAAAAAGTTATTAAGGAGCATGAGTGAAGATATATGCCTGAAGTATTCAAGACCCATTTCTTTATATTTAAAATCGTTATACTCTCTATATCCATTGAGTTGATACAATTTATATCCAAGAAAGATTCTCTCAATAGATGTACTGATATATTGTTTTCGCACTTCCTGAAATACTGTAGAAAAACTTGAAAGGATTCTCAATTTAAGAGTAGAGCTGTAAAATTCAAAGAAGTCCGGTTTCGGTATTTTAAATTCAAGCTCATAATAGCTATCATTTCTTATATATTTTATAATATCTATAAGAGGCGTTTTTTTGAGAAAGTCATCAACACCGGCATTAAGTGTATTAATCTCCTTTCTGATAACCTGAAGCCTATCTTCATAACCTTCTGAATCGGTCTTTTCGTAAAATCTCACATATGTACCGGCAATTTTATTTATACAATCATCGCTCCAGTCAATCATTGAAAATAAGGTCAGAGCATAATAGAAATGTTCGATTCTATCAATTACAGCTGAACACTCGGTAACTTTAAAATCGGGAGAACGGAATTCCACAAGATCTGCTATTGAACATCCGAAATTATTGAGCAGGTTTTTAAAGGGAAAAACAACCAGGAATTTTCCAAAATAAAAAGGGTGAAAAACTTCTTTGATTTCGGATATTGTTTTAAAGGGTATAGAATTGAGATATTCATTCATTCTATTGATCAGTTTTTTTCTAATCTGCTTTTTTTCTCCTGTAGAGGCAAAAATAGACTCCATCTCCTCAAGAGAAACAAAATCATAAACTTCGCTTTTATTGGTGTGAATAGTTTCTGTTATCAGACTGGCATAAATATTTTCGATAAAATCCGCATCCTGCCAGATTATCTTAAAAATTTTTCTTAAAGGAGCGGTAAGAACATAAAGAGAATAAATCTCAGAAGCCAGTCTTGGTGACAGTTTTTTATGATCTAACTCAAAATAAGACTGACCTGAAATGGAATTCAATTTTCTTTTGAGGTGCTTTAAAGAGCGTTTTAAAAAGTAATCGATAGAGCTTCGTCCAGTGAAAAAGGTATATAGTCTTATAATCAGTCGTTCAAACCAGTTACTGTTAATAATATCTTTTCGAACTTTTCTTTCTAAATCTTTTTCAGGGATCTCTTTTCTCATGAAATCCTCTGAACTTTCGTGAAGCTTCAGGCTTTTGGTAATCTTCTGCAATAAAGCTTTTTTTTCATCTGCCGGCAGAGTCGCTGCTAATTGCTCAAAAACTGTTACATTACTATCCATATTTTTTATCGTACACCCAGGGATATAATCATTATAAGCTTCCCGCATATCATATTAACCATTATAGTTTCTTTCAAGGCTATATTGCTAATCCCCGAGTCTCCAATTTTCCATCTTAAGCTATCCAACTTCCATTTCAATCCCGTACTTGTCATTCTGCAGACTGTATTTCCTACTGGGAAAAATGAAATTAGAGTATTTTTCTTAAGCTTTATTGAGAATTTGTCCACAATAAGAAGAATCTTTTCTTTCTCAGTAATCCACAGATGAGGAGTATACTTTTTAGAAAAGAGAGAATATAAGGCGATGATATGATCCAAACGCCCCCCTCCACCTCCAATAAGGACTCTTTTTGAATAACCATTTTTGAAAAGATAATCCAGAGCAAGCTCTGTGTCTGTATAATCTTTATCTGCCGGGTATTCTATAATTTTATCTTCTGCAATTTCACAAAGGTTCTGTTCACTGACTGAATCCATATCTCCCATGACAAGATCCGGTTGAAAACCATAGGAGGCAAGAGTATCCAGACCTGAGTCGGCAGCAATAATAAAATCAGCATTCTCCAGTTCATCTATAATAAAATCCAAAATCGGTGCATCTCCGCCTGTAATAACGACTCCTGTCATAACACCTCCCCCTCTCATTAATAATATTACATAAAAAAACTTTTTTTTCTATTAAGCATTTTTTTTATTTGTCGAGAATAAAAAGTGTTGGACAAGGATGTCCATTTATTATTCAAGGAGGATTAAATGATCATTAATCACAACATGAGCGCAATGAATGCTCAGAGAAATTTAGGTGTTTCAACAGGAAGAATCGGTGGAAACATGGCAAAACTGTCTTCAGGTATGAGAATCAACAAAGCTGGAGATGATGCTTCCGGATTAGCTGTTTCTGAAAAAATGAGATCTCAGATCAGAGGTTTAAACCAGGCTTCAGACAATGCAGCGAACGGTATTTCATTTATTCAGGCAACTGAAGGAAACCTGCAGGAAACAACCGACATTATTCAGAGAATCAGAGAGCTGGCTATTCAGTCTTCAAATGGTGTTTATTCCTCAGAAGACAGAATGCAGATTCAGGTGGAAGTCTCTCAGCTCGTAGATGAAGTAGATCGTATAGCATCTCACGCACAGTTTAACGGCATGAATATGCTCACCGGACGGTTTGCACGGGATACGGGAGAAAATACAGTTACCGGTTCTATGTGGTTCCACATCGGTGCCAATATGGACCAGAGAGAACGTGTTTTTATCAATACTATGACAGCAAGCTCTCTTGGCTTAAGACAGCTCGGTTCTGGAAACATAATGTCCATATCTACAGCTGATCAGTCAAATAGGAACATTGGTGTTCTTGATGGTGCTCTAAGAATGGTAAATAAGCAGAGAGCAGATCTCGGAGCTTACCAGAACAGACTGGAAATGGCAATTCAGGGGATTGATATAAGCGCAGAAAACCTTCAGGCTGCTGAATCTCTCATCAGGGATACTGATATGGCTGCGGAAATGGTTGATTTTACCAAAAACCAGATACTCAGTCAGGCTGGTAACGCTATGCTGGCACAGGCGAACCAGCAAGGTCAGATGGTTATGCAGTTACTGCAATAAGAGACTATTAATCAGAAAAATGCGGCCCGAGAGTGGGCTGCATTTTTTTTACTCCTATATTTTTCTATAATGCTTGACTACAAACAAATATAAACGGTAGTTTTTTAAAATATGAAAATCAACGTTACAGAGAATCTGAGGCAAATAGCTCTAATCCTGAAAAACAAAGGATTCAGTTGTTATCTCGTTGGCGGAGCTGTGAGAAATCAGCTTCTCGGTCTAGAAGAAAAAGATTACGATCTTGCTACAGATGCCTTCCCCGAAGATATAATAAGAACATTTAATAAAGTTATTCCTACTGGAATAAAACATGGAACTGTCACTGTCCTGTTTAAAAAAAGCACTTATGAAATTACCACTTTTCGCGTTGACGGCGAATACAGTGATGGACGAAGACCGGATTCAATCAAATTCACTTCAAATATCTATGAGGATTTAAAACG
>JAEINM010000416.1 GCA_016342385.1 Spirochaetaceae bacterium
TCATTCAGATTTTTCAGGTTCAGAGATAGTCAATACCAATTTCAATGGAACGGAAATTACTCACTCCGATTTCAGTGATTCTGACCTGTATCTGTCAAGATTTGTAAACTCTAATCTGATTAAGCTGGATTTTATTGACTGTAATTTAAAAAGGACAGATTTTTCCGGCTCCGACAGAAAATTGATCAAGTTCAAGTATTCAAATATTGAAGAAGCTTTATTCAATAGAGGACAATAGATGAAATTACTGATGTATTATGGTTTTGCCAATAGGGCCAACACATACATAATAGGGCCGAAAGATGGTGGAAAAGCCATTTTGATTGATCCCGGCAGTTTTGAAGTTCCCCTTCTGAATATGATTGAGGACAATAACTACTATATAGATTCCATTATTCTGACCCATGGTCACAGTAGTCATTCAAATGGTGTAAAGACGGCTCTAAAGGTTTATAACGCCACGATTTATGCGGCTCTGGGAAAAGTAAATAGTTTTATTACAACTATGGTTTCCGACAACGAAACCAGGAATATTTCCGGATTTGATGTGAATTTCTATGAAATACCCGGTCATAGCACAGACAGCCTTGTATTAAAAGTGAAAAATCTTCTTTTTACCGGTGACATCTTTAATTCAGGATATCTGGGAAACCCTGTAAACACTTTTGCCCGGGACAATATGCAGAAGGAAATACAAAGCCGTCTGCTGACCCTCGATGGAGAAACGATAGTCCTTCCGGGCCACGGTCCTCCCTCAACGATTCAGATAGAGAGGGAGATAAATGAAAACCTTTTCACAACAACTGAGATCAGTTCGTAATTTCTTTTGAAATTTTCCCCAGAATCCTCTTAAACCGCAGAGGTATTGCCGCCTTAAAAGAAGAGGACTCCTGGTTTCCCGGTAATTGTATTTTCAATTTCCAGGCGTGGAGCATTAGAGTGGCTTCGGGGAATCTATTATCTTTACGGCCATAGATGGGATCTCCTAAAATCGGACATCCGATATGAACCATATGAACCCTAAGCTGATGTGTTCTTCCTGTATTTAGTTTTAACAGCATAAGGGCATATTTATCCCAGTTTCTCAAAACTCTATATTCTGTTACAGCATGTTTCCCTTCCCGTTCATGAGTGACAAATTTTTTCCGGTCTACAGGATTCCTGGTAATATAAGTATCAATTTTCCCTCTTCGCCGGGGCGGATAACCGCGAACGATAGCCAGATAGTATTTCTCATTGGTTTTATCTCTAAACTGATGAGAGAGAAACTCATGGGCTTCGGGATTTTTTGCGGTGATGATGACACCGGATGTGTCCTTGTCCAGACGGTGGACAATACCCGGTCTCTCCAGTTCATTATTAAAATTTGATCCCAGATTCTTTACATAATAGAGTAATCCCTGTACAAGTGTTCCACTATAGTTCCCATTCGCCGGATGAACCACCATCCCCTGTTCTTTATTGAGCACAATGACATTTTCATCTTCAAAAATAATATCCAGCGGTAATTCTTCGGGTTCTATATCCAGCGGAGGCGGATCATCCCAGAAAATCTCAAGGATATCATCATTGGAAACTTTTCTTGAAAACTTTATTTCCGCATCATCGAGAAAAGCTTTGGCATTTCTCGATTTAATCTGACTGCGGCTTATAATATTATTATCGGAGATATATTTATCAACTCTCATTTTCAGTGAGCCCGGCAGGCTCACCGTTATTTTTTCTCTGTTCATCCAGTATACGTTGTTCCTTATTTTTTTTGGCCCGTTTTATCTGATGAATGATAAAATCAGTAAGTCCGATAGTCAGGGATATTCCACCGGACACCAGTAATAATGTCTTGATATCATCCTGTGATCGATTGGATCCGAAAGGATAAGCGGGATCAAATCTCACTTCAGCCGCTTTGACAATATCATACACTAAAGCTGTCAGCATAAATGATATGGGGAAGGAACCCAATGTGACAATTTCCGCTCTTCGCAGATCCAGAGTCCATGTGGGGAATTCATCCGGTTTATAGGGCGCCGGCAGAGTATCTTCCTGTCCATACAATAACGATGTCATAAGAGATAAAATTAATAATACCGATACAATTTTATTTTTCACGACCTTGTCCCGAAAATAGAGCTGCCGACTCGAATGAGAGTAGCACCCTCTTCAATGGCGATTCTGTAATCTCCCGACATTCCCATGGACAGAACCGACAAAGGGGCATGGGGATATATTTCTTTCGTTTTTTCAAAAATTAAACGGCATTGACTGAAAGATTGTCGGATGATTTTTTCATCGTCAACAAAAGGGGCTATAGTCATCAAGCCCTTAACCTGTATATTTTCCATAGCCATAATCTCTTTTACCGAGTCAAAATACAGAGCTTCCCCGGAAAATCCGCTTTTCGCTTCCTCTTCAGATGTTTTAACTTCCAGAAGTATATCCTGAACAATCCCCAGAGTTAATGCCTGATCATTGATTTTCCGGGCTATTTTCAATGAGTCGACAGACTGTATACAACTGAAATTCCCCACAGATAATTTTGTTTTGTTGCTCTGCAGATGACCGATAAGCTGAATCTCGGCATCTGCGGGGAGTTCTTTTCGCTTATCAACAGCTTCCTGAACCCTGTTCTCTCCAAAAAGACGCATTCCCGCATCATAGGCTTCCAGGAGCATTGACATGGGCTTGGTCTTACTGACAGCCATAAGAGAGATATCCTTCGGATTTCTCCCGCATTTCCCGGCTGTTTCTGCAATAATCCTGTATATATTCTGAATGTTCTCAGCAATTGTACTCATATGAAATAATACTAACATATGTGGGGTTTTACTTCAAAGGGCTGAAGGGATTATCCGGTGAGAAGATCCGGTGAGGATTTTCCACTGTGTTGAGGAAGATTTCCACCACGACTAAGGAAGCAATGGTATCGCTCTTGAAAAAAAATACACCAGAGATAAATACAGTTTATTTATTCCGGAAATGAGACAGGGTGTTTCTAACATATTTTAAAGACTGTTAAAAAAGAAGAGTCATTTTTTCATTTTTTTCGAAAACCTAAGATCTGTTATAAAACAATGCTCGTATTGCCATAGATCTGCCCCTCCGGCTAAATCAAGCAATTTAATATTGACATTTTTATTTCAGACTGTTTCTACCTGATCTAAAATGATTTCCCAGATGGTTTTCCTATAAAATATTATCCAGATATCGTTCTCTATGATCGATATAATTCAGATAATTTTCCGATAAAATATCTTTATATTTAAAATATTCAGATTCGTTTCCTATTGAATCATAATACTCTATAAGCAGAAAACATGCATATGCCCCTACATTTACCCCATTGCCATACCAGCTATCTGAGCCATCATTGAAGGCCTGTAGGAGATAATTCAAATATTCTGTTGAATCTGTTGACATTTGAGCGAGATATAAAAGTGAGCAACCTATTCTATTTGCACCTGAATACTCAGGATTTTCCACAAGGGAGATTAAAGAGTCGATGGCCATCTGGGTGTTCCAGTTATTTATTGCAACGCTATAAAGGGTTTCAATATCATTTAGTTGCTGATCTGTAAAAACCAGCTGGTCTTCTGCGTATCGGGAATAAAAAAACTGTCTGAAATAAGCTCTATTATAATTGATACTATGGGGATCTGCATCATCCCATGTAG
>JAEINM010000417.1 GCA_016342385.1 Spirochaetaceae bacterium
AAAGGGGAATATGAAAAACAAATAACAATACGATAATGACTGTCATGCTGATTAGAACGGGATTTAAAAGAAAAAAATTCCTCCTTCTATAGATCAGAAGAGCCGGGAAATACACGGCTAGGGTCAACAGCACTCCGAAAAGAGGATTATCTGTCAGGGGATCAATCATCAGTGTCCTCCTTCTTCATAAAGAACTGAACAACTTTTCCGGACACAATCATCACCAGAATATTACTGAGGACAATAATAGAGATCAGTTTAAAAATATTCCCGCTGAGAATAGCCATTGAATCGAGTATTTTTACAGCGGGAACAATGAAGAAAAACGCCAGATTCCTCAAAATAAGAGCTGATAGGGCAGTATATTTCTCCTCCTTTAATACTTTCAGAAGAAGAAGGATAAAAAATATCACAAGGCTGATAAGGCTTCCCGGAAGGGGCAGTATACAGGCCAGAACCGTGCCGGTAAGATATATTAATCCGATGGTAAAGACCTCGTATATGATACTCATCATTACCCCCATAAAATAAACATTCCAGGAATGAACAGAAGAAAAAGAACCGTGGAAATAATTGTGGAATTCGCAATAAACTCCGTATTCAGACCGAACATATCACTAATCACTATGGGATTGACTCCCAATGGAGCCAGAGCATTAATCATCAGGACCCTTCTCGATGTATCATCAAACCAGGGCATGCGGAGCATAAGAGCTGTCGCCATTATCCATACAGCCAGCCTTAAGACCAGAAAAGGGATTAATGGACCTGATGTTTTTATTGATTTCTTAAATGAAATCGACAATCCCATACAGAACAGAATAAGAGGAATTGCCATGGTACCGAAGTTATCGGTCAACCCGATCAGCCAGGGAGGTATATTGATTTGAAGGACTCCTACAGCCAGACCTGAAAACATACCGGAAAGAACAGGAGTCAGATTATAGAGAAACTCTCTTTTATTGAGTTCTTTCGTCCTGTTTAAACCGAAAACAAGAACTGTCAGAGAAGCAAAAGTCAGTAGAAAAGGCCAATAAAAGGCTGTATAAAAAATCCCTCTCTGCAGACCATCAGTGCCGGCAAATATCTCATGCAGTTTCCAGCAGATATATCCGATATTGCCCGTAAAGGAAATCAGCAGAAGTTCAGACCGGTATTTCCCTATCCATTCAAATTTCTTCTGAAGCATTGAGATAGCTCCCCATAAAAGCAACCAGGTAATGGCCATAAAAAGAAATAAACCCAGAGACATGGGAAGGAACTGGCCGGCAGTATTACCGTCAAGTGTTCTCAGAGAAGAAAAAATCAGGGCCGGAATAGTAATCCTCACAGCAAACTGCTGTAATACAGGCCGGTTTTTGGGGGGGATAAAATTCCCCATCCGGGAGATGATCCCCAAAAAAATAGGGAGAAAAATGGTTGTAAAAGCATTGATCATGGAATCCATAGATCCATTGAATAGAGAAAAAGCCCGGTAGTCAACCGGAACTGATAGATTTGCAGGGATTCTGCAAAAGGCACAACTGTTCATTCATATATGATGAAGAGGAATAAAAATCACCTAAATTAGTGACAAATCATAAAAATTGAGTGTTTAATTATAAAAAGATTATATTATTATTAATAATTACATAAATGCAGTTAAACAATTATTCAAAATTAGTTAAATTGAGTAAATTATAATAAATACGGAATGTAAAAGAGTATGAATATCAGAAAAAACATAATGACAGCATCAGTCTTACTACTCATTTCTATTCAGTTATCCGGTCTGGAGATAGATCAGTTTACCGATCGGGAAAAATACCAGGAAGATACCCTGGACTTTACTGTCACTATCAATAAACAGACCAATGACCTCCTGAAAACAGCCATAGACAACTTCAACAGTAAATATAGTGGTGAAAATTTGACACAGAAAGAGATCCATAATTTAGTCGCCTTTGAAATATGCAGGATGACAGCCGGCACAAATAATGACAATGGCCTATTAACCCATATACCCCCGAGAGTGAATCTTATCTATGCTCTGGGGAAAATCGATATGGGCCCCCTACAGGCCTGGATTTCATCTGAGGAGAACAGCCCCTATGTAGTACACTTATCAGAGAATTTCTACTCCGATATTTACCCGGACTCTTACAATCAAAACTATATAGTCAAAATTAATGGAGAATTTGTATCTCCCGACAAAATTGATCATTTTTTTGATCAGGGATATTCATACTGGATTAAAAGTAAAAATGGCAGGGATGAAAGAAGCGCTAAAGAATATGGGATCGCCGCAGAAACAGGTTGGTTCGGACTTCTGGCAGGCGGTGTTTTTTCCTTTGCCGATTTAAGAGCCAACTGGGGCGGTTACCAATTCTACAAGAATCTCTTTACCGGAGCCGATTCATACCTTCTTGTTGCCAGTGACGGAAAAGTCAGCATCAGGCGGGACTTCAGCTGGGAAGAACATATAGACTGGATGTATGATGAGCTGAAAAATCCCAATGTGTATTCACACAGAACAATGAAAAGAATCAGCCGGTATATTCAGGAAAATCTCGATCAGTATAATAAAACATATCAATTCCTGAAAGAACAGGATTTTTTTAAGCAGACAGAGCAGAGAGAAAAGTTTTATCTGACAGACAGTATTAATTATGACAATGAGCATTCCTTTGATTTGAAAAATATACTCTCGGGCTTATAATAAAAAAAAGGGGCTGTTCCAAAAGTCCCCTTTTTTCTTCCCCTTATCAAATCAGTTAACAGGAACTTCTTTAACCATAGTCGTCTGTACAACATAACTCTCTTCAAAGTTTTTCATGGTTTTTATAGGATCGAGGAACCGGTCGGCTTCCCCTTTTGTCTGGAAGGCTCCAATGCGTACCCGGAAATATGTTTTTCCACTGACAGATTTCGTCTGTATTTCACTGGATATATTCTGAGTCTGAAGATAATCTCTAACCTCTTCAGCTTTCGTCATATCGTTATAGGATCCTACCTGAATCCAATAAACTGTAACACTGACTTTCATTGTCTGCTGCTTTTTTACCACAGGTACTGGTGGCTCCTGGTTTTCTTTCGGCTTGACTGCTACTGCTGGAGCTGGCACTTCTATAACATTTGTTTCTTCAGTAACATTTGTTTCATCAGTAACACTGGTTTCTTCAGTTTCAACTACTGTCGGATTCATTCCTTCAGCTGTGATTGCGGGAGTCTGGATTTCATCTGAGGAATTTACTGAAAAATCCTCCTCTGCGATTTCCGGATCAACCATCTCGGGATAACCATCGGCATTTCTGACATATTCAATAGGATCAAAGTCCCGTCCGGTTTTCTCCTGGTTCAAGGAACTCAAAAGAGGCTGTCCTGCCGTGTCATCTGTAGAGGGGAAAAAGAAAAATATACCGGCAGCGATTACAATGGCTATAACCGTCAATGCTGACAGCACTATCCAAAGTACCCTCGATTGTTCTATAGTTTCCTGTTTATTCATGTATTGGTCTCTTTCGTCCAAAATTATACCCTCTTAAAAATCTCAGGATTCTCGAGAAACAATTCAATCTGTTTTTCCAGATCTGCAAGACTTCCCCGGTTCCTTACCATATAAATATCGACACCTTGAAAAAAATGTTGAACAGTTAGCTCTCTCTGGGTGAGAATTCTTGAAAATATAT
>JAEINM010000418.1 GCA_016342385.1 Spirochaetaceae bacterium
ACTGGCGGAAGATGATCTTTCGTGGCTCTATTACAAAGTTCATCGTCTTGAGGAAAGTGAACAGCTGCTTCTGAATGAGCTTGCCGATTCTTTTCACAGGAATCTGGCCATAACTTTGGGTACGGTCTATTCAGATATGTACAACTATGAAAAATCCAGGGAGTATTATCTTCTTTCCATTAACGATGCCTTTGAGAACGATGCCCGGTACTTTGCCTCTGTCGCCCTCTATAATCTGTCGCTGCTGGAATACTCTTTCTACAATTATGAACAGTCTCTGCAATACACAGAGGAGTCACTCGATGCTCAGAACCGTTCCAGCGGTCACCTGGCCCGGGGTGAGATTCTCCAGCTGGCGGGACGATACGGAGAGGCGGAAGAGGAATACCTCAAAGCGGAATCAATGGATGAAACACCCTTGTCCAGAATTGCCCTTGCCGGTCTCTATCAGAAAGGGGGACTCATCGATGAAGCTCTGGCTTATATCAGTGATGTGAAGAACCGCCGCGACATGAGCTGGATGTATTTTTTTGGTACCGACGACGATCAGTATGCCATGGATATAAGCGGTCCTCTCCGGGATATTTATCGAAGCAAAGCGGAATATGAGAAAAGGCGGCTATACAATAATCCTGTAGAATGGATCGAAGGGAAAATCGGCCGGATGAAATACGGGATTCTCGCATTTTATCATGACCAGCTCTACAAAAAAGCCGCCAGGACTGTGGGGGATAGAAATCTGGGAAAGAGTGATCTGAACAGCTGGTGGGCTTATACCCGTGCTTCAATGGGAAATCGATCGACCTTTATGAAATACATCGAACTCTGTGAACAGTTTGAACGTGAGCTTACTGAAAAATCGATCCCCTGGTATCTGCTGGAGAAGGGGAGAGAGCTTTCTGATTATTCTATGCTTAACGAGGCTCTTCCTCTGTTCAGGACCGACTGGGAACTCGAACCCCTTATGGAGACTCTGGTATACTTAATCAAACTTGAAAAACGGCAGAACCTCCCCTTGAAAAGGAACAGACTCAGCTATCTCTATTCTCTTAACAGCGGAGCTCTTATGCAGAACGGTCTGTCTCTGCCCATTATTCTGGATCATAGTGGAGAGGGCAGTGAAAGAGGTCTGAAGAGACTCCTTGAAAAGACAGGATTTGACGTGACTCTGACGGCGGAGGAGGGTTTTTCCCACAAACTGATTATTTCAATAGATGAAAGCTCCTATTCCTGGTATCTGATGAATCCCGAGGGAGAGGTTCTCTATGAAAATAAAAGTGATTATGAAAAGCTGAACGGAAATACCTACAGGGGAATCGTCATGGATGTTTTTGATACCGTTTATGCCTACCGGTTTTGAGAAGTACAGGTTCCTCTATTTCTGATACAACCAGGTAATGCAGTCCTTTACCGTTACAGTGAACTCTTTGTTCCGCTGTTTTAGATTATAGGAGAGATTTTTGCTGCATTGACTGCAGGTTCCCAGGTTGTTGTGCCGTTTGTAGCAGATCCTGCTCACAAATAAGTGGGGATTAAAATCATTTTCTATCTTTCTCAGGCTCTCTGGTGACCCGTCGGGATCCTCGATCCAGTAATAGGAAAAGAGTAGCCTTTTTATCCTAGTGCGATAAAACAGTGCTGTCGCCCGGTTGGCTGCATAGGTACAGTAATCTGTGAAGAAGAGAACACTCTCATTTTTGGCGTATTTCTCTGCAAAAAAGAGATGGGAGATATTATTGATCCCGAGGATAATCTTCTTCTCCGGATTGCCGATGACTGATTCGATAGTCTCTTCCAGTGTTTTAAAATCATCATTGTGGAAGAGAAGCGGGGGAAGGGGATAGAAAATAATTTTTCCCGTCGCTTCTTTCCCGGTTTCCATGGCACTTCTGGGAGGGATCTTTATATTATGAGAAAACAGGGTATTCTCTTCCAGGTGACTACCGATAGATTTGAGTATGCCATCTGCCGACGAATGGAATATAGGATCGACAGAACGATCAATCTCCTTGTAGAAGGCTTTTTTTATGAGTTTAAACGTGGAAAGCGGCAGAAATATCTCATCCAGTTTTAAGCGGCTCCGGTTCTCAATGGTCAGAGTTCCAGCCGTAAAAGAAGAGGTTCCGCTTTTCCTGAGATTCTCCTTTAGAATGAGAGAAAAGTCCTTTCCCCCGGATGATTTTTCCAGTGTGATCTCTTCATCTATGGTCAGGGATATCCCACCTGTTTCAGCGGAGATAGTCAGCCTGCTGTCTTCTATTGTTATCTGTGCCGATAGAGGTGTTTTCCAGGGTTTCCACGACTCTTCTCTATATTCTTTTAACTTCATATCGTGTCCGGAAATCTTGAAAACTTCCGCACCGGACTCCACAATCCCTTTAAAAATGACAGAAATGGTCTCTCCGGCTCTATAGTGGTTCTGGTTGCCCTCGCTTTTGAGGGCGAATTGATGGTTGTCCTTTTTCCCCCGGACTAAAAGGCCGTCTCTATCGGAGAGATCTGTTTGAACCTTCCCCTTTCTGCTGATGTGATTCTGCCCGCCTTGATCCCCGTATGGGAGGTGTATTGATTATTGATCATATTCTCCCCTTTGGGAGTGGTAAAAAAAGCTTTTGTCTGATTTCGGGAGAAGGCGAGTGCCGCTAGATTATCCTCTTTAATACTTTTTGAAGAATCGTCATTAATGAGAGCGCTATAATAGGAAACTGTATGAGAGACATATTCGGGACTTTTGAGCCGCCCTTCTATTTTTAGAGAATCGATGCCCATCTCCTGCAGCTCTTTCACCAGGGTTCCCGCCTTCATGTCATTGGCGGAAAAACTGTACTTACTGCCCTGATCACTGTCAAACCAGGTCCGGCAGACCTGTCCGCATTCCCCTCTGTTTCCCGATCGTCCCAGAAGCACTCCCGATGCCAGACAGATTCCGGAAAAACTGTAGCACATGGCCCCGTGTATAAAGACTTCCAGTTCCACATCCCTGTGAGTTTCCCGAATTTCTCTTATCTCTTTCAGGGTCAATTCCCTGGCCAGAATTATACGTCTGAAACCTTCCTCTTTGAGGATTTGAACACCCTGAGAATTATGAACGGCCATCTGAGTCGATGCATGAATTTCCAACTGGGGAAAGTGGTGTTTTATTATATAAGCGAGTCCGGGATCCTGAAGGATAATGCCATCAACTTCAATTAGGGATAAATGATGGAGAAGGATGATTACATCTCTTAATTCATTATCTTTAATAATTGTGTTTAGAGCGACATAAATCTTCTTCCCCGACTTTTCGACATAGCTTTTTAATCTTCTCAGAGATTCCAATGTAAAGTTTTTGGCCCCTTTTCTGGCGGAAAAAGAACTCATACCTATGTATACGGCATCTGCTCCCGCTTCAAATGCATGTATAGCTGCGTTAAAACTCCCTCCGGGAGCCAGAATTTCCGGTTTAAACATGTACGAAATTATACACGTTTATTATACTTATTATAATATGGTGTTTTTAAAAGAGCCGGGATTGTCCCAGGCTGTAGACTGTCCCTACATAAAGGGTGAAAAATTCACTCAGGAATTTTTCTATGCCTGCCAGCTAAACGAGAGAGAATTTGATGAGTTTCTCAGTGCAGGATGGCGGCGATTCGGCTTGTATTTCTTCCGACCGGCCTGTA
>JAEINM010000419.1 GCA_016342385.1 Spirochaetaceae bacterium
CAAGATATGAAAAAGCTGTAGATATAGAGGGTGCCGGTTCTATTACGATCCTGGGCGTTACGACTATGCCAGGAGATGATGTCACCCATCCGGTTCCCGATAATACGGGATACATTACAGAAGGGCAGTACTACCTGAAAAACGGAAGGATTGAACCTTTCGGATCACTTTCCAGATTAAAACAGCAGGTAAATGATAAAACAAGAGAAGACCACCGTGCTGTTATGGATGGAATGATTAAACTCTATGCGTCCTATAAGGATTCCATGGAGAAAAAATCTATGGGATTTCATATGTCAAGTTGGGATGAGAAACTGTTGAAATACGGCGATAAATTTGAAGCGGGAATGATGGATCTTTCGGTTAATATCCCTCTGGAAAGAGCTCTAGACCTTGGATGGGAAATCCTCAGTGACTGTTTTGCTCCTGAAGAAACCGGTCTGAAATCCAGTCTGCTGGAGAAATTCTGGCCTGTAAAGGAAATTGTATAACTTATGGCAAATATCAAGCTGACTAAAAACGAGCTGAAAACTCAAAAAGATGCTCTAAAAATGTTCAGCCGTTATCTTCCGACTCTTATTCTCAAGAAACAGCAGCTTCAGATGGAAATCCGTCTTGTTGAATTGAGACAGAAAGAAGTTGTCGAAAAGAGAAATGCCATAAATGAAGAGTTTAAAAGCTGGATCGGAGTATTCGGTGAAGATGTGGGAATTGATGGTTCGCTTATTAAAGTGAAGTATGTCAAAACAGAGACCGGTAATATTGCGGGAGTTGAAATTCCTGTATTTATCGGAGCCGATTTTGAACCGGTTACCTACGATCTTTTTGAAAAACCTTTATGGGTGGATAAGGCTGTACTGAAACTCCAGCAGGTTATGCTGCTGGATCTTGAGCTAAAGGTTCTCGATAAGCAAATTGAGTTACTGGCAAAAGAATTGAGAACAACGACTCAAAGAGTGAATCTTTTTGAGAAAGTAAAAATTCCGGAAACAAAATCGAATATTAAAAAGATTTCGGTTTATCTGGGGGATCAGCAGACTGCGGCAGTTGTCCGTGGAAAGATCTCGAAAAAGAATCTGGTAAAGGTGTCATAGTCTATGATTGTACCAATGAAAAAGGTGTATCTTGTCACACTTGATTATCTTAAAGAGAAGGCTCTTATCAAGTTGAGAAAAGCTGGAGTTGTTCATCTGGAGAAATCTTTCGGAACAAGTGAGAATCTTGAGAAGATGGTTACTGAACGAACTGAGATGGAACAGGCCCTCAATCTTCTCGATTCTGATAAGTCGATTAAACAGGAAGAGTTAAAAAGTTTCGAGATACACAGTATAAAAAAGAAAATTCTGGAGCTGGGAAAGAAAAAAATTGATCTTGAAGATGAGAGAGATTCTCTGCAGAAAGAGATTTCCCGCATTGAAATCTGGGATGATTTTGAACCGGCGGATATAGAGATCCTGCGATCAAAAGGTATTGATATCCGCTTGTATAAACTCTCTAAAGATGAGTTGAAAAAAGTCCCGAAAGAATATGAATTAATTTCCATTCACCAGTCCAAATCAGTAAACCTCATGGCGATTGTCAGTCTCGACGGTTCTTTTCCTCAGGAAATTGAAGAGTTCACATTACCGGATTTCGGTCTGGCTGAACTCAGAGATAATCTGGAGTTGAACGGCAGGAAATATACCGAGACTTTAAATGAATTACAGGAAATGTCTGTTTATAGAGATATTTTGATTCATGCTAATGAAAAGCTGAAACAGGACATAGAATTCGAACAGTATAAAACAGGTATGGCTGTTGATGAGACTTTGGTTTATCTGGCAGGTTATATTCCCGCTGACAGGCAGGAAGAGCTGAAGGAACTGGCTTTGAAAGAACAATGGGCTCTTTCCTTAAATGATCCCGCAGAGGATGATCCCGTACCGACAGCGGTAAAGAATAATAAATTAGTCAGTATCATTCAGCCCGTATTTGATATGCTGGGAACAATACCCAGTTATGACGAATACGATATCAGTGGTTGGTTTCTACTTTTTTTCAGTATTTTTTATGCCATGATTATAGGTGATGGTGGATATGGGCTGATTTTCTTAAGTCTGGCCGTATTAATCAATTTAATATCAAAGAAAGTTTCTCCAATAGTCGGATTATTGTATCTTATATCTACAACTACAATTATCTGGGGAGCCATTACCGGTACCTGGTTCGGATCGGTCACCATTGCATCTATACCATTTCTGAAAGGGCTTATTATTCCTCAGATCGCCAGTTTTCCAGAAATTCTGGGAAGAAGTGATATAACAGCTTCATCGACACAGGAATTGATTAAGACCGTGTGTTTTATTATGGGTACAGTGCATTTAAGTATTGCTCACATTAAAAACTTCCTAAAGGAACTACCTCGATTAGCTTCCATAACACAACTGGGATGGTTGAGTATGGTTCTTGGTTTATATTTTCTAGTCATGCAGCTTGTACTGGGTATCGGACCGGTACCGCAATTTGCCATGTATATGATTTATGGCGGATTAATTTCTGTTTTTATTTTCGGACAGCAGGAACGTGGAGTCAATTTCTTTAAAGGAATTCTGAAAGGACTGGGCGGCTTTATCACTACATTTCTCGATGCGATCGGTGCCTTCTCTGACATTATTTCCTACATCAGGTTATTTGCCGTCGGTCTTGCATCTGTTGCTATTGCTGCCAGTTTTAACGCTATGGCCGAGCCATTAATGCATGGACCGGCGTTTATCGGAGCAATAGTCATATTACTCCTTGGTCACACTCTGAACCTTGCTATGGGATTATTATCTGTCATAGTTCATGGGGTCAGACTTAATATGTTGGAATTCTCAGGTCATCTCGGAATGGAATGGGCTGGAATTAAATATGAGCCTTTTAAAGCTCGCGATTAATAATGGGGTGACTTATGGATTTACCTCAAATGAAAATGAATTATGAAAGGAAGGGGAACTAAATGGATCTCGGTAACTTAGGATTCGCTGCAGCAATCGGTCTGGCAGCAATTGGATCAGCTCTAGGAGCTGGTGTAGCTGGACAGTCAGCAATTGGAGCATGGAAAAAATGTTTTGCTAATAATAAACCGGCACCTTTTATGCTTGTCGCTTTTGTAGGAGCACCGCTTACTCAGACAATTTACGGATTTATCCTTATGAACACTATAATTGAATCTGTGCAGCCGTCTTTATTCAGATTGGCAGCTGGAGTTTTTGCAGGAATAGCAATGGGGTTTTCAGCTTATATGCAGGGGAAAGCCGGTGCGGCTGCATCCGATGCCCTCGCTGAAACAGGAAAAGGATTCGGTAACTATCTTATGGTATTGGGGCTTGTAGAAACAGTCGCTCTGTTTGTTATGGTTTTTGTCATGGGTGTTGTATAAAAGCAGGCTCTGAAATATTAAATAAGATCTCGGAATATACTTATTAAGTATATTCCGTTTTTTTTATATACAATTGAAAATTGCCATAGTTATTAATATTGTATTGTCAGGAAATGGGAACATTATTTGATAGAAGAGACTATATGATGACATTTCTCTATTGCCGTTCAGAAAACACTTGTGATGCCTCATTTTTTAAAGTAATCATGACTCTGGGAGATGTTCTATTTCAAGATACATCTCAGGTTATTGTTGGA
>JAEINM010000420.1 GCA_016342385.1 Spirochaetaceae bacterium
ATTCTTGATTTAAATACTTCATTATATCTATATATTTCTGGTATAAGAAAAAAAGGTTGGCTCGATCTGCCGCTATTGGTCGATTGTTCAGCCCGGGGAGAAATACAATGAGAAAGATAATATTTGCCTATTACGGACTGGTTATTCTGTTCTTTGCTTCGGCAGCATATTTAACAGCAGAGAGTGTTGAATTTGACGGGGGAAGCATCTATGTCAATTTCGATGAAGACGATAGCGACCTGTCTTTTGCAAAAACAATTGAAGATGATTATATAGCGGGAGGCAACAATATCACTTTTTCCGGAATGGCCGACGATCTCTATCTGATGGGTAAATCGGTTGATTTCAGCGGTGAATCAAAAGGCGGTATGATTGCCTTGGGAGATTCTGTTGAATTAAGCGGTATTGTGGCAAAAAATCTTCACAGCATCGGTAGTTCCGTAAGAATTACCGGGTATGTGGCGGAAACAGCCTTCGTGGCCGGAGAAAGCATTGTCATCAGCAAAGACGCTGTTGTTGACGGGACCTTGTTCAGTGGTTCCAATACCATTCATATTATAGGTCACCTGAATAACGGACTGATTGCCGGAGCCGGAGAGGTTCTTATTGACGGTCCCATTAAGGGAGATGTCAATGTCCGAACGGGTAAACTGATTATTACAGAAAGGGGTTCCATTGAGGGTGACCTGATCTATGGATCAAACGTGGAGATATCCGAAAGGGAAATGGATCGTGTTACCGGTCATATTACCTATAAAGTAGATGAACAGGTCGATGAAAAAAGTTTTTCCAAGTTTTGTATTATTGTCTCCATTATCTTCTTCGTCACAATATGTGTATCGGGACTTCTTCTTCTGCTGCTGCCTGGAGTCAAATCTCTATTTTCAGTTGACAGAGAGCCCGCCACATATGGGAAAACTGTATTGTGGGGACTTATTCCTCTGTTTATCTTCCCAGTTGCTGTGCTAGTGACTATTCCTCTCTTACCTTTATCAATAGCCTTGAGTCTATCGGCCTTTCCACTTATGGGACTGACCACTCTGCTGGGTCTGGCTTTTGCGGGGCAGCTGTTGTTTAAAGTTTTTAAATGGGAGAACAAGAGCATTTATCTGCAGTTCCTGTTTGCTTTCGTCATATTCGCGATTCTTGCTTTTATTCCTTTTGTCAAAGTTCTGGTTTATCTTGCTGTTGCGGCAGCTGGTGCGGGATTGCTGATAGGAAAGGTTTTTAATACAGAGTTTTAATAGGGTTTTATTTGACCTGCCAATAGGCCCCGGTAACTGAGTGCGAACTTCGTCAAGCTCAGTTTCCGGGGTTTTTTTATGTCCCTAAATCCCCTGAAGGGGACTTTTTGTTTTTCTATGTTGATGTGCTCTTAATCAAGACCCCTTACCATCTCGTATCTTCCTGATTCTTCTCAGTCTCCCCGGAGGGGAGAGTGGGGTAATATTGTTACAGTGTTTTGTGTATTCATCACAGAGGTAGTTGGGAAATAGGAATTTTCCCTATATACATATTGTATTAATGATTTGATAATAAACTTTATGGATTTATATAAATCTCTTTATAGGGACAAGGGGTAGAGGAAAAGTTCTTCTGCTGAAAAGTGGAACATCGGTTTAGTATAAAGCGCGCGACCTAAGACAAAATTAATGTTTTCTTTCATAAAAGGGTCAGCCAGCCAGTACCAGGCAGGATGCATGCCGAGCAGGCTGTACACAGCTGATCTGGTAAAAACACATTTGACTGCTACAACAAGATCTTCACGATAAGGATCTATTACGGATAGAGAAGTTAATCTTTCTGTAGTGATGTTTTTATGATAGAGGATTTCACCTTTCTGATTCATAATACACATATACATGCCTTGGGGTGGAGATCTATACCGCAGTAAAATTGGTATTGGGTGGTATAGAATCTCATTGGACTCCTCCTTATTTGATTTCTTATATTAAAAATACTGAAAACCGGGGAGTCCTTATTTAGTATCAAACAAATGCAGGAGAAAACTTTTTGACAGTATAACACCGTCTGGAAGGGGTGTTATATAGTTTTGTATGTATTAAGGAAATCAGATATAGGGAAATCTCGTGATTTAATAAGTTAATTATACAAAAGGTATGGTATAAATTTCTTAAAAATAAAAAACGTTGACGTTAATTATCTTTGAATTAAACTAAATAGAATAAAAATTCTACATATAAAAAGGATTCATCATGAAACAAATTGTTGCTTCATTATTTCTAATAATTTCATTATCATCATGTGAGATTTTTGCAGAGAACTCTTCACAACAAAATAAAATATTTAAAATAGAGAATGAACTTTACTATAATTATCAAAATGATCAAGATGCAGCCCAGAGAATGAGTATTGGTGAAAACAATGAATTATACATTATTGGCTGGCATTCAAAACCTGGCCTAATATCATCATGGATTTGTAAAAAATATAATAACGAAAAAATTGAAGATCTAGCATTCTTTGAGACTTTTTCTTCAAACATAGATTTCATTGGTGAACCATATTCTATGACAATTACAGAAAATGATGATCTATATATTTGTGGTCGTGGTATGAATCTTGTTTCAGATGAATCTGGAAACGATGCCTTATTAATGAAATTTGATAATAATGGAGATATTGATCCTAATTTTCAATCTGTAATTATCAACGGACAAAATGGTTATGATACAGCAAGCGGAGTAGTAGTAGACCGTTCCGGGGATATTTATTTAGTTGGTTATGCTGAAAATAAACAAACAGGTTCAAGCCAACAAGACATGTTTATCAATAAATATAACTCGAAAGGAATTGAAATTACTAAAGGATGGGCAAAAACTATTGATATTCTAAATAATAGGGATTTCATAATGGGGGCAGCCTTGGATAATAGTGATAAACTGATAACATTTGGAATGACCATTGGAGATCCCTTTTCTGAAAGTTATTGTATTATCCAAAAATATGAAAAAGATGGTACTTTAATAAATAATTGGAATAAAAAATTTAAGATTAATAATGGGTTTCCTCAGCCAATGGATATGAAAATAGACGTTGATAACAATGTCTATATAGTTGGATCTGGATCAAATTTAAAACATGAAAACTCTGGAAGCGATATATGGATTCAAAGCTATGATCAAAATGGATTATTAAGATTTGAATATATAATTGATGAGAATAGAGATGAGTATGGAAAATCTATATTTCTGAAAGATGATTTAATTTATATTGGTGGAGATTCTTCATTTTTAGAAAACAATGAAAAAAATAACTTCATTATCAGAGCAATTAATAGCAAAGGAGAAATCGATTATCCAGCTCCTGATAGCTATTTCGATAATAATCAGGAATTTGATTGGTTAAATCAGATATCTTTTGATAATAACGGGAATCTTGTTGTGATAGGTAGTTCTAGGAACAGTATTTCTGAGAATAGTGGTGATGATTGGCACATTATTCATTTAGAAAAACCTGATGTTTAACAATCGCATAAACCAGATTTTCTTAGGCCTGTATCCTGCTTTTTCGGCTTCGCCGGTAGGATAAACGCCACGAAAACAGGTTATGCGAGAGTTGAACTAAACCGCTGTTCGAGCGGTGGAAAGGTTGTGCTCAAAAAAATTATCTTAGCATTATCAATTTTTCTGGT
>JAEINM010000421.1 GCA_016342385.1 Spirochaetaceae bacterium
AGGGAAAACGGGAAGTTGTCCATGAAGGTGGAAGTCGTTTCTGGGTGAATTTTACCGATTACCTCGATACGGGGATTTTTCTGGATCATAGAATCGTACGGTCAATGATCCGGGAGATGTCTGCAAATTGCAAATTTCTCAATCTATTCTGTTATACAGGGACGGCAACAGTTTATGCTGCTTCAGGTGGAGCAAAAAGCACTCTGTCTGTCGATGCTTCAAAAACCTATATTGACTGGGCCAGAGATAATATGGCACTAAATGGTTTTGGTGACAGAAAACATAAATATATTAAAGATGACTGTTTCAATTTCCTCAAAGCTTCCCGGGATAGGTTCGATTTGATTTTTCTTGATCCCCCTACTTTTTCTAATACAAAGAGCAGCAGATCTACATTTGATATTCAGAGAGATCATGTTGCTTTAATCAAAATGACGGCATCCAGACTGGAAAAGAATGGCGTTCTGATTTTTTCCAATAATTATAGAAAATTCAAGATTGAGATGGAAGCATTCGATAATTTTGATATAAAAGAGATTAGTGAAGATACCATCTCTGAAGATTTTAAGCGTAACCGTAAAATACACAGAAGCTGGTTAATCAGGCAGAAATAATTTTTTTGAGCTTATTCAGATTACCCTCAGAAGAGGATGTGATCGGTGTTCTCAGGGAGTGAAAGATAAAGATTTTTTACTTTGTTGCAGTGTAAAAAGATAAAGGTGTATTATAGAATTAATATATGAATATATTAGCATCGGTTTTATTTGTGACAGGAATCTGTCTGATACTAAAGAGTTTACTCGAAATAATTCCCACAATAAAAAAGTGGCGGGAAGATAAAAAGAAGCAGTAATATAAGGATCGTATGGCAAAGAACAATGAGAATAAGCCTGAACTGGCTTCACATCTGCAGCATGTCCCGGAATATATTAATGTTGATTCAATGAGAAGAGAGGAATTTCTCTCTCAAATTGGAAATTTTGCATCGGAACATCGGAAAATCTTCCAGTCTCTTTGTGAAAACTGGCAGCCGGGGATCAATTACTCTAAATTTGTTACAACGAGCTCAAGTGTCAGGTTTGCCGAAAAAGATCTTGTTAATCTTATGTCTCGGCTGAAAACAGCCCGATGCGGCATGCTAAAACACAAGTGCTTACAGGGAGAGCTTAAAAAAAATACAATTATCCTGACAGATATTGGTGATAAATCTTTTTATTATCATCTTATAGAGGATGAAGTGGAAATTTCCAGCCTTTCTTCTGTCCATCCAATGTTGACATCAGCTGTTATGGCTGATCAGGGCATAACTATTCCTGAAGCGTTTGTAGAGGTGTTAACTCCCCGTAATATCAGCAGAGCCTTTTTTAAGGAATGTGTAAATGACGGAAGGATATTTAAAATTCCCACTAGCGGTGATGATCATTTTATTGCCACTTCCGGTTCTCTGGCTCCACTGATAACCATTAGTATCAAGAGGATTCGCGAAGTTTTGAAAAACTCCAATATACTAGCCTATATAGCGAAACTGCAATCTTCGGCACTAATGGAATTAAAGAGAGACTTGACGGCTAATGATCCCAATTTCTGGCGGAAACTGACAGTAACAATCCTCGATGCAAAGGAAGAAATCCTCCAGAAAAGCAGAACAGTCAATATGGACTTATTTTCAGCCTGTGAACTCATTCGGTTTTTTTCTGAAAATGAAATAAAAGCCCAGGAAAAAAAGAGAGCAGAAGACCTTGAGATGTTTAATGAAATGAAAACTCTAGCTCATGAGATAGCTCAGGAGGATTCCTTTTTTATAGATCAGAAAGGTTTGACAGCGAAACTTGAGAATCTAGAGGAGCGCTGGCCCGATTTTAAAGAGAAATTTTATGAGACATTTGTAAAAACCAAAAAGAAAACTCAACTGCCTCAGATTGTATATATCGGTTCGAAATATATTCATAGAGACAATGTCTACACATATTTTGTGACAAATTTAGCACAGTTTTCCGTAGATCTGCTGGCGGAATATCAGAAACTGATGGAATCAATGATCAGAACGAATAATAAATCCAATGTTTCCGTATTTTTCAGTAATGAGAATTTCCGCAATAGCATCCGGGAAAAAATACAGAACTGGGATCCCATGATGATCGCCTTTCTCGATCGTCCGGCCATTATATCAGAAGCGGTCATTCATGTTGCTAAGAAAAAGATGAAAGTGAATGATATTGCCCGCATAAAGACTATCCTTGAAAATTATTTTGAACCGGGAAGATTGAAGTTCAGACCACTGGAAATCTTGTTTAAACTCAATATTCTGGAAATTTTTCAGATGGCCTTTTTAAAAATCCCTCTTTGGAAGCAGTTACTCATCAGGATTATGGGACGATATGACAGTTACAGGAAGACCTTTACCGGTATGAGCAGGCCAATAGCAGTTAAAAAATCAGATTCGGGAGATTCTCTAAAAATGAAAAGAGAAAGCCATCCGGATTTTTCTTCCATGACTAAAGACGAACGAAGACTGGAATATAAAAAGCGACAGAGCCAGATGAGATCTGACAATCGAAATAGAAAACATTCTCAACGGGCTATGGAACTGGCTGTTAAAAAAAGACGTTATACCAAGCAGGAGCAGAATGAAGCCTGGAACGAGTTTACCGATTCATTTCATAAGAAAAAAAATAATGCGAAGAAAAAAAGTAAACCTGATTTATAAACTATGAAAAAAATGGATAAGGGATATAAAAAATCTCTGAGTTTTCTCTTCCAATGGATTATTATCTCTATTTCAGCGGGAATTGTCGGGTCGGTTATGGTGGCCTTTTTTACCTCAATAGTCTCTCGAAGCAGTTCCTTTATTCTCTCCACCACCATTCCTATTCCCTTGTGGACTATAAGCGGAGCACTAATTTGCGGTTTGATATTTTATAAGATCTCTCCCACAGCTTCAGGTGATGGAATCCCTTCATATATAAAAGGTGTGCTTGATAATAATGGTGTTTATTCCTTCAGAGAGACTTTTAGTAAATTTGCTGCTACAGCCATTGCATTGATAACTTTGAGCAATGGAGGAATGCTTGGTCCGGCGGGAAGGGTGTCCGCTGGTTTAAGTTCTAAAGCAGCTGGTTTTCTTATGAGAACAGGATTTATGAAGGAAAATAGAAGAACTGCAGCTATTTGCGGAATGTCGGCTGCTGTAGGCGCTATTTTCAATTCACCGGTGGGAGGAGGAATTTTTGCTGTAGAAGTGCTTCAACGGGCGAATATGCGGTATACTGATCTCTTTCCTGCCGTTCTGTCCAGTTCTGTCGCTGTATATATATTCAATTTTTTCCCTATGGAAAATCCTCTCTTTTTTTCGGCTCCTGTAGGAATATTTGAAAAATCCCTTATGTTCCCCATTCTGGTCACATCTCTAGGGGCAGCTTACATGGGTCGTCTGTATACCATGTATTATGATTATATATCTTCCATTTTCAGAAAGGGTAACAGGCAGAAAATCATTTTAAAACTCTTTATCGGAGCTCTAACGGCATCTTCTCTGGTATTTCTTTTCAGTCCGGAGATGGCAGGCAATATAAAAGGACTGGCTGAAGCTTTATTTGCAGGAGAAGTATTTCCCCTTAAATCTTTTTTCAGTTCATTTCCCGTTCCCGTAGTTT